>JBGPNG010000169.1:0-5055 GCA_041487395.1 Dongiaceae bacterium | reverse complement strand
TAGCGGCACGGAGCCGCTCCTCGGCGAACGGCAAGAAATCAGTCATCGCGGCGGTCCCCGAAGTGACGACCTCAGCCCGCGTGGCGGTCAATAAGCCTTCTTCCCCGGCCGACTTGATGTCAACCATGTTACCGTTCTGCGACGCACCTGCCAAGATGCCGCCCCATTTCGAAGACTGCCCGCCACGATGAGATGCGGCCGATCAAAGTGTGAGGGGCTAAACATCTGAAACCTTGAGTAGATTTGTTTTGGACATTGCATCGAACGATACTCCGCCGGGCTATCCGATCGCCCATGTCCGCCTTGACGCTCACCACCGCGGAAGTGAATGAAACCTGTTACCCTGCAATCCGTCCGGTTGCCGAAACTTGGCGGGGCGCCGCCGTCTAAACCAGGATCGCTAGGTCGCCCCAAGACAAATGCTTGGCGAAGTTCGGCAGCTTGCGGAAGGCGACATGGAAATTGTCGTTGAAGCTGCCGAGGGTGAATCCAAACCGCCGCCAGGCGGCGATCAAGGATTTGCGGGAAAAGATCGAGATATGGCCGTCGCGCGGACCGACATACCACCAACCCAATCCCCAGGCGGCAAAATCGCCGATCGATCCCGCGGCTCCGGTTACCGCCGCCACGCCCATCGCCCAAGGCCCTCCGGCCCGCCTTGACTACCCGATGCCGCGCTTGAACTATTCGGCGCGGCGATGCAGCCGGGCAGCTGGGCGGGAGCGGGAAACGTTCAGGCGGTCAGCCAGGAATAGCGCTTCACGGCTTGAACGAAGGCGCCGACCGCGGGCGAAAAGCGGCGCCCGGGCACCGTCATCAATGATACTTCGCGGATGACTTCGGGGTCGATAAGAGGGCGGGTATTCAGGGCGGGTAGCGTTGGCGAAAACTCGGGGATGAAGCAAATTCCCATGCCGGCCATCACCATGGTCTGGATCCAATCTTCGCGCTCGCTGCGATAGGCCTCGCGCATCTTGATCTGATTGTTGCGAAGGAAATCGTCCCAGTGATTGAGGTATTCGCAATTGATCCGCACGAGATAGGATTCGCCGCCGCAATCTGCCGTGCGAACAGCATTCATGCGCGTGAAGCGATGGCCGGGCGGGAAGGCGACGACGAAGCGTTCGCGATAGATCGGCTCGATCCTGAACCGCTCATCGGCTTGCTTCGGTTGCGCCATGATGGCGATGTCGAGATCGCCGGCCAAAAGCGATTCGCCGAGCGCGGCTGGAACCCCCTCGCTCAGAGTAACGACGATCCCCCCTTGCTCCATCTTGAATAGACACAGCATGCCAACGCAGCGCAAAGGGCAAACGGTGCACATCACGCCGAGCCTGAGCGGCGCATCGTCGAGCTTTAGAAAACTCTTCGCCGTCGTGGCTGCCAGCTCGGCGTTCTTCACGATCTGTTCCAGATGGGGGCGCATCAACTGGCCGAAGTCGGTCAGATGGGTTCGGCTGCGCTCGCGATGGAGCAACAAAGATCCCAGCTCCTCCTCCAGTTTCTGAACGGCGCGGGTCAGCGCCGGCTGCGTGACATTGCAAGCCTCCGCCGCGCGCGTGAAATTCAGGCTGTCGCAGACGGCAAGAAAATAACGAATCTGATGCATTTCCATCGGCGCAGGGCTCTCTTCAAGAATTCAGCACGGCCATAATTCAACCCCGATAACCGTTGGGCATCATTACAATATCCCAACGGCATTTCCAAATCTTCCCCCCCTCCTCGATCCTCCAAACCATACTGCCCCCGCCCTAGACGGATCGCCCGTAGGGCCCGGGTCCAAGCCATTGATGAGGAGAACAGGTCATGTTGACGACGTTGCCACAGCCGGGCGCCAAGCCGAGTGCCAAGCCAGCCGATGGGTCCCGCCCGCTCCACGGCCGTGCGGCGATCGTTACCGGTTCGACCAGCGGCATCGGCCTCGGCATCGCGCGCGCCATCGCCCATGCGGGGGCCGATGTCATGCTGAATGGCTTCGGTCATGCCGCCGAGATCGAGACGATTCGCGCTGGCCTGGCAGCGCAGGCCGGCGTCGAGGTGCGCTACGACGGCGCCGACATGAGCAAGTCCGAGGCGATTTCCGCCATGGTTGATCAAGCCAATGCCGCCTTCGGCAAGGTCGATATCCTGGTCAACAATGCCGGCATCCAGTTCGTCTCTCCCCTCGAGAGCTTTCCGACCGCCAAATGGGACGCGATCCTGGCCATCAACCTCAGCGCCGCCTTTCACGCCACCCGCCTGGTCTTCGCCGAGATGAAGGCGCGCAAATGGGGCCGCATCATCAATGTCGCCTCGGCCCATGGGCTGGTCGCCTCGCCCTTCAAGGCCGCTTACGTCGCCGCCAAGCATGGCGTGGTGGGGCTTACCAAAGTTACCGCGCTCGAAGGCGCGGAAGCCGGCGTCACCTGCAACGCCATCTGCCCGGGCTATGTGTGGACACCCTTGGTCGAAAAGCAGATCGAGGACCAATCCAAGAGCCACGGCATACCGCGCGACAAGGTGATCCGCGAGGTCCTTCTTGCCCAGCAACCGAACAAACGGTTTGCCACGGTGGAGGAACTCGGCGCCCTGTCGGTCTTCCTCAGCACCGATGCCGGCGCCTCGATCACCGGTACCGCGCTGCCGGTCGACGGCGGTTGGACTGCCCATTGAGCAATCGGACAGGCCAAGGGAGGCGATGATGGAAACCAACACTTTGAATCGAGATAAGGCTGCGGACAATTCCGGCAAGGCGCCGCGCGAAGCAATGGCGCTACACAGGGCGACAGCGCATAGCCGCGATCACGGCCGACACGCCGCCGCGGGCGTTAAGGCGATCAACCTTGCCCTCCAGGGCGGTGGCGCCCACGGCGCATTCACCTGGGGGGTGCTAGATCGGTTGCTCGATGACCCGCGCATCGTCATCGAGGGCATCAGCGCGACGAGCGCCGGTGCGATGAATGCCACGGTGACCGCCTTTGGAATGGCACAAGGTGGGCGCGAGGGCGCCCGCCAGGCGCTCACCAATTTCTGGCGCCGGGTCAGCCACGCGGCGGACTTCAGCCCCCTGCAACCCACATGGCTTGATCGCCTCATGGGCAACAAATCCCTGGACAATTCGCCGGCCTTCCTGGTGATGGATATGCTGACGCGCTTGTTGTCGCCCTATCAACTCAACCCCATGAACTACAATCCATTGCGCGAGGTCTTGACCCAGGTGGTCGATTTCGAGGCGCTGCGCGCGAATTCTTGTCCCGTGAAGCTCTATCTCTCGGCGACCAATGTACGCACGGGCAAGGTCAAGGTCTTCGGGAACGACGAGATCAACGCCGATGCGGTGCTGGCCTCAAGTTGCCTGCCGTTCCTGTTCCAGGCCGTGGAGATCGACGGCGAGGCCTATTGGGACGGCGGCTACATGGGCAACCCTGCCATCTATCCGCTGATCTACCACTGCCACAGCCGCGATGTGGTCATCGTCCACATCAATCCCATGGAGCGCAAGGATCTGCCCCGCACGGCCACCGAAATCCTGAACCGGATCAACGAGATCAGCTTCAATTCCTCGCTGATGCGCGAGATGCGGGCCATCCACTTCGTCACCGATCTTATCGACGGCGATATGCTCAAGACCGACGCCCTCAAGAAGATGCATATTCACAGCATCTCGGCCGAGGAAGAAATGTCGAAGCTGAGCGTCGCCAGCAAACTCAACGCCGATTGGGGGTTCCTGGTCGACCTGCGCGACACGGGGCGGGCAACTGCCGAGCGCTGGCTTGGCGAGCGGTTCGATAGCCTGGGCCGGGAGTCGACGATCGATATCCGCGCCACATATCTCTGAGGCCGCGGCTGTCGGGAGCGTTTCGCGATCTCGGAAAGTTCATTTGACCGCCGATCGAGCCGCGCGCCTAGAATTCTCCTGCAATAACAGGAGAGAGCAATGGCATCCCCGATCATCTATGGCCCCAGTTACAGCACCTATGTGCGCGCGACGCGCCTGGCACTCGAGGAGAAGCCGGCGCCCTACGAGCTCAGTGACGTGGCGATGATGCAAGGCGTCCATAAACAGGACGCTTTCCTCAAGCGCAATCCCTTCGGCAAAGTGCCGGCCTTCGAGCATGACGGCCTGAAGCTATACGAGACCTCGGCGATCATTCGCTATATCGATCGCGCCTTCAGCGGAGCAAGACTGCAGCCGAGCGATATCAAGCGCCTGGCTCACATGGACCAAGTCATAAGCATCGTCGATTCATTCGCCTATGGTTGCATCATCGGCAAACTGGTGTGGCAGCGCATCGTGACGCCTATGACCGGCGGAACGCCGGATGAAGCCGTCATCAAGGACGGGATGCCGCAGATCAAGCTTTGCCTGTCCGAGTTTGAGCGCATCCTCGGCGACGGGACATGGTTTGGCGGCGCCGCGATCAGCCTGGGAGATCTTCACCTGGCCCCGCTCTTCGCCTACATGACCATGGCGCCGGAAGGCGGCGACCTGATGAAGCCGCATCAGCGCCTGGCTGCCTGGTGGCAGCGCATGTCGGCGCGTCCAAGCATGGCAAAGACGCAGCCGAAGTTCGGATAGTGCGTCGAACGAGGGAGATTTATTATGGCTGCTGAACCGGCCGCTCCAAAGTTTCCATGTAGAATATCAACGTGCAGCCGCCCGGGCTGTGCGAGAAATGACGGCTGCCTTCCCTCAGCAGGACCATGTCCCCGGCGCGATAGCAGGTGCCGTCGCCGTCGATCAGTTCGCCGTCCAGCACATAGAACATTTCGTCCGACATGTGCTCATGGGGCGGCGAGACCGCGCCCGGCTCCATCTTCAGGATATGGAAGCCGGTGCCTTCCAGCCGGTCGTCGTCGAGCTGCAGGTAGCTGAGGCCTTCATAAGGTAGGCCGTCGAGCTGAAGGGATTTGAACGGGGAGGTGTAACGATTGCGCAGGATGCGTTGCCCGGGTTGGATGGATTTCACGACATCGCCTTTCTTGGCTGAGCGTGTCAACCGGCCCGCGCGGGCTCATCGTGCAGCGCAAACACTTCCTTGGCGGCGGCGAATCCGTTGAGCGCCGCCGGGAAAC
>JBGPNG010000168.1:0-5072 GCA_041487395.1 Dongiaceae bacterium | reverse complement strand
GCGGAAATGGCCGTGCCGCTCAGAATCGGCGGCTGGATGCCGATCGCTCTAGCCGAGGCCATTCTGCCAATCGCCTTCGCCGTTATGACAATTCGCTTCGTGCTCAAGGCGGAGGGATGGGGCGGCCGTATAGTTGCCGGCCTTGGCGTCGCGGCTGCGGCAATAAGCGGCTTTCTCTTGGCGCCCTATGCCAGTGACGTGCTCTGGCCGGGGATTCTTTTGCTCGTCGTAGCCGCATTGCTGGGCGCGCCCATATTTGTGGCCCTGGGCGGGGCCGCGCTTCTCTTGTTCTTCGCCGAAAGAGTCCCGGTCGCGGCAATTCCGGTCGAGACCTATCGAGTCATCGCATCGCCCTCGATTCCGACCATCCCGCTCTTTACTCTCGCCGGATATCTCCTCGCCGAAGGCGGTGCGGGTCCGAGGCTGGTTCGGTTATTCCGAGCCTGGTTCGGCTGGCTGCCAGGCGGGGCCGCGATTGCAGCAACGCTTGTCTGCGCCTTCTTCAGCACCTTCACCGGCGCCTCGGGAGTGACCATCTTGGCACTGGGCGGGCTGCTGCTGCCGGTGCTGCTCAAGAGCGGCTATAATGAAAGCTTCGCGGTGGGTCTCGTCACATCGACCGGATCGATCGGCTTACTCTTTCCGCCCAGCCTCGCCGTCATCCTCTACGGCGTCGTCGCGCATATTTCGATTCCTGATCTCTTCCGCGCCGGGATCGGCCCGGGTCTTCTCATGGTTGTCTTTATTTGTGCTTATGGTGTTTTCAAAGGGTTCTCTTCAGGCGCTGACCGTTCGAAATTCGATCTGCGCGAGGGAATGGCCGCGCTCTGGGAAGCGAAATGGGTGATCCTCGTTCCCGTCGTTGCCCTGTACGGTATCTTCGGCGGATTCACGACACTGACCGAAGCGGCGGCGATCACGGTCGTCTATGTCTTCGTCGTGGAGTGCTTCATCCACCGAGATTTGCGCCTGACGCGCGACGTCCCTAAAGTTTTGTTGAAATCCGCCACGCTCGTGGGGGGAGTCTTCGTCATCCTGGGCGTCGCCATGGGCCTCACGAACTATCTGGTCGACGCGGAGATCCCGATGCAGGCCGCAGTCTGGGTCAGGACGCACGTCGAATCGCAGCTCCTGTTCCTTCTGGCGCTAAACCTGTTTCTTCTCGTGGTCGGCTGTCTCGACGGGTTCTCGGCGATCATCATCGCGGTGCCGTTGATTCAGCCCATTGCCGCCGCCTTTGGCATCCACCCGCTTCATCTGGCGATGATCTTCCTGGTCAATCTTGAGCTAGGCTACCTGACGCCGCCCATCGGCATGAACCTCTTCCTTGCCTCCTATCGCTTCGAAAGGCCGCTTGCCACAATCTATCGGAGCGCACTGCCCTTTGTCGCGGTCTTGTTTCTGGCTCTTCTACTCGTGACCTATTGGCCTTCGCTCATCCTCGGCGTGCCATGACCGAGGTAGCATTGCAGATGGTCGGTCTGATCCGACCTTTGGGAAATGTCGGATGAAAGATCGGCCTTCCTCGATAGTCACCGGGCGAGCAATGAAAAAGGGGTATTTCAGATTCGGGGGACTGGCAGGTCGCGCGGCATCTGTCGCGCGCTTGTCGATCCTGTTGTTGCTGTTTCTGCCGACCGCAGCCTGCTACGACGCGCAGCACGAAGTGTTCGGTCGCAAAGACGGCGTTGTGGTCCCGGGTCTCGAAGGTCATTACGTCCGGATGAGCGATATTTCTCACTTTACCGTCACTCGAGAGCAGCATGGCAGGGATTATCGGATCACAAAGGATTTTTTCCGTAGTGAGCGCGGCCCGCAAACGCGAGATGAATGGAAAGTCGGCAGCTTGCGCGCGATTCCGCTGGGCGATGGCCTCTATATTGCGCAGGTCCATTGCTTCGCTATAATCGATGCGTCCGAGTGCGACTCTCCGAATCTCTATGCGCTCCTACTGTTCCACGTGACGCGATCCGGCGATGCCATCGTCAAGTTCGAGGTGTTACTGCCCGATGGCCAAGCCGCTTCGGCAATCGCGCGGCGTGACGGAGTCGATGTCTGGGGGCAAACAAAGAAAGCTGATGGACTCAGCGGTTCGCGGGCAGTGCTCGCGCGCTTCCTGCGCGATTTGGCCACGGTGCCGTTGAAATCCGGGGATACGTATTTGCGGGTCTCCGAGGGCGGGCAATGATAGGGAAGGTCTCGCATTGAGAGGACTCGGCTCCCGTCCCGGATGGGTCGCGCGCCTGGCAGCCGCATGGCTGCTGGTTCTGGGGGCCGCAGGCTGCTACGAGACGCACTACCAAGTGTTCAGCCGCGCGGACGCCGTGCTGGTCCCGGGCCTCGAGGGCAGGTACCTCCTTGAGGTCGACTCCAAGAGCGACAAAGAGAGAACCAACGTCACTCTCTACACCGTCTCTCGGGTGCGCGCGGGTAACGATTACCGCCTCCGTGGCGAGGCCATCACGGGCGAATGGGTTCCCTTTGAACCTGAGTCTGGCGTCTTCCGCGCCGTTCAGGTGAGCGAGAACTTTTACCTCGTGCAGCGGCCCGTTCGCTCCGCTGAGCCTGATTTGTTTTTCTATGTGTTTTTCCGCGTGGTGCGCTCTGGTCACGCCATCGTCAGGATCGAGCAGCTTGACGAGTCCGATTGGCCGCAATCAGCAACCGTTATGGCAATCGCGCAGCGTGACGGGGTGGACCAATGGAATATTGGTGGCGGAATCGGACTCAGCGGCTCGCCCGCAGCACTCAAGCGCTTTCTGCTCGATATTGGCCATTTCGCCCGGCAGTTCGAGACCCAGGTCAGCTACACGCGAATACCCTGAGCCCCGCCTCTTAAGGCGATGAGGCAGCATTAAGGCGAGGCGAGAGCAACGGCGAGTCCGCCACTGGCTGAAGGGGGCAAAAACCCGATCTAACCGGCTCCCGCTAGATGGCGCCGCGCAAAATGCTAAAGGAAAGCAACGGCTTGTATTCGGTTGTGGTTTCACGCCAGATCGGCGTACACAAAGTCAACTGTCGGTGGTTGCAGACCCCCGCAACCATCTTGATTTGCTCAGCCAGCCCGGCCGTCGAAAGACCGCCGGGCTTTCTATTGGTGCCCTCCCGGCACAGCTCCAGAATACCCGCGAGTTCACCCTTGATCTCGATCCGCAATTCGCCACAGTCCGGCACAAGCCGGATCTGTTCGATCAACGAGCGGATGGCGTTCTCTACCGAGGTCAGCGCTATCGCTCCTTGTCCAAGGTCGCCAGATTGATCACCGGCAGCCGATGGTCAGGGCCGGCTTTCTTCGGGCTCATGAAGCATGGCCAAACCTAGCTCGCCTCACGCATCTGGCCGAGGATGCCGACAACGAATATGCGATGATCGACAGCACCATCGTGCGGGCGCATCGGCACAGCGCCGGCGCGCAAAAAAAGCCGGCGAAGACGAAGCCATCGGCCGCTCGCGCGGAGGATTGAGCACCAAGATCAATGCCACCGTCGACGCCTTGGGCAAGAAGCCTCATGCCTTGCTGAGCCAGTTCGTCAATGCGGGGCGTGTAAGTGCCGCGCAGTGGACCGCCGCTGTAAGAGCTCAATTCGCCTTCGCCGAGGTTGTCGACGAGGAAGTACAACGACGTTTGGTTTTTGCTGGGGCGATTGGGCGTTTGCCGATGCGAAGCCGAGCAATGCCACCACGCAAACTAGGGCGTGTCCTCAATTGAGCCAAATGATGGTAGAGGCGAGGTAGACCCCTGCCAAGAAATTGATGGCGCGTTTGTCGTAGCGTGTGACGATGGCGCGGAACTGCTTGAGCCTGGCGAAGAAGTTCTCGATGAGGTGTCGGGCCTTGTAGAGTTCCGTGTCGTACGGGCGAGGCTGCTTGCGGTTGGCTTTGGGTGGGATGACGACGATTTTGCCGGCTTGCTCGAGCGGCACGATCACCCGTTGGTCGGCGTCGAAGCCTTTATCGCCAATCAGGATGTCGGCCTTGATCCGCGGCAAGAGGATATCCTCACTCGGTCGCTCGACCGTTGGACGCTGCCCTCAAGAACGTAGCGAACGCCGAGTTCCCGGCTCACATCTTGTATCTTCACTGCCTTGCCCTTGTAAGCAAACGTCGAATTGCTCGCGATGACAAACAGGTCGCAAAACCTGGATAGGTCGCCGATGATGTTTTCGGTGATGCCATCGGAGAAGTAGTCCTGCGCCGAATCTCCGCTCATGTTCCGGAAGGGGAGCACGGCAATCGAAGGCCTGGATGGCATGGTGGGATCTTGGCGCGCTCGCACTGCGTCGGTGCCGCTGGCTGAGACCCGATACACTCGGATGGGCTCAGCGATGTTCTTCAGGCTTCGTTCACCGAGATCCTCGAATCGAAGGTTCACTTTGGCTTGGATGTGACTGAACACCGTCTGGGAGACGTAGACGCTGCCCGGCTCTGCCAGAGCTTCCAGTCTTGCCGCGATATTGACTCCGTCACCATAGAGGTCGCCGCCTTCGACCATGACATCGCCGAGGTTGATGCCGACGCGCAGCACGATCCGATGGCCCTCGGGAACATCCCGGTTGGCGGTATCCATGGCCTGCTGCAACTCGACGGCGCAGGTGACCGCATTCACCGCACTGGCGAATTCCACCAGCACGCCATCACCCATGACCTTGATGATGCGGCCGCGGTGCTTCTTGACGAGCGGGTCGACAATGGCGCGCCGCCGCTCTTTGAGGGTGGCCAAAATTCCGGCCTCGTCGCGCTCCATGAGGCGACTGTAACCGACTTCGTCAGCGGCAAGGATGGCGGCGAGGCGACGTTCCACTGGCTTCCCCTTGCGTGCAGTCTGCACCGAAGGGTTAATGGAGTCTTGGACGCCGAGCCGATGAAACTGCAGGGCCGCCGGTGGTCCGCCCGGCCAATTTCTGCTAATGGGATGGTCCGGCCGTGCTCCTGGCCTTTGTCAGCAAGTAAGCTGGCAGGAGGCGCTAAACGAAAGGAGCACGCCATGACTGAGAAGCATAACAGTGTGATCGCCGTGATCGGTATCGATATCGGCAAGAACTCGTTTCACGTCATCGGCCTCGATGGGCGTG
>JBGPNG010000167.1:0-5074 GCA_041487395.1 Dongiaceae bacterium | reverse complement strand
GGGGCGATCGTTGTTGGCGAAGATCAGCGGGCGCTCCGTGGCACCGGTGGCGAAGACGATGGCGCGCGCCCGCAAGGTGGTAACGATTTGGCGCGCCTCACCCTTGGCCGGATCGGGATTCAGATGGTCGCGCCGTTCGAGGAGGGCGACCGTGCTGCCGTCATAAAGCCCCTGGGCCGTGGTGTGCAAGAGAACGGTCACATTCGCCAGGGCGTCAAGTTCCGCGACTCGGGCGCGTCGCCATTCCTCGGCGGGGCTGTCGAGAGTCTCCGCCAGCAGACTGCCGCCCAGCACGGAATCCTGTTCGACGAGCAGGACCCGCGCGCCGCTGCGACCCGCGACAAGCGCCGCCGCGATGCCCGCCGGCCCGCCGCCGACGACAAGCACATCGGCAAAACCGTGGCGGGTTTCGTAGCGATCTGGGTCGCGTTCGTAGCCGCCTCTGCCCAGGCCCGCGGCGCGGCGGATGAAGGGCTCGTAGAACATCCACGAACCTCGCGTCGGCCCCATGAAGGTCTTGTAATAGAAGCCGGCGGAAAGCAGAGGGGCGGCGAGCGAGTTGATGGCCATCACGTCGAACTCGACGGAGGGCCAGCCGTTCTGGCGGCGCGCCACGAGACCCTCCACCAGATCGGTCGTGGTGGCCGGGATATTGGGTTCGTGGCGGCCGGCCTCACCCAGAGTGAAGAGAGCATTGGGCTCCTCGACCCCGGCCGAAAGGAGGCCGCGCGGCCGGTGGTATTTGAAACTGCGACCGACCAGTTGCACGCCGGATGCCAAAACTGCCGAGGCGAGGGTGTCGCCCTGGAATCCGGTCAGCCGCTTGCCGTCGAGCGAGAAGGCCAGCGGCTGGTTGCGGTCGACCCGGCCGCCGCGGGTGAGACGGAACGAGACGGGCGAGGTCATCGATCAGCCGCCGCGTCGCGGGCCGGGCGCGAAGCGCCGACCGTGTTGGTCGATGTGTCGCGCTCCAGCACCAGCCACTGCCGGCAGCCGAGTACATGCTGCCAAAATTCGCGATGCGGCCCCTTGGGGTTGTCGAAGACAAAGACATAGTCATGCCAAGCCTTCATGTCGGCGCTGCCATGGGCGGGTCGCTTCTTGGCCGCGTCGCCCCCATAGCGGAACTCGGTGTAGTCGCGTTCGCCGCACCAGGGGCAGGCGATTCTCAGCATGATTGCCCCGCCGTCATTGCTTGTAGGTCCAATTGCCGAGGCCGTAGTAGTCTAGTTCGGCGCCCTTTTCGAAACGATCGAGGCTGTAGCAGCGGTTGAGCTCGTGCTCCTCGTCCTTGGCCATGGTGTGGGCCAGGCACCAGCCGGCGGCGGGCGTCGCCTTGAAGCCTTGGTAGCACCAGCCCCCGTCGAGATAGAGATTGCGCAGGGGCGTGCGCCCGATGAAGGGGGCGCCGTCGGGCGTCATATCCTGGATCCCGCCCCAATGGCGCAGCAGCCGCAGCCTCGAGATGGAGGGGATGAGGGCCACGGCGCATTCGGCCACCGTCTGCACCTTCGGAAACTGGCCGCGCTGGGTATAATTATTGAACCCGTCGATATGGCCGCCGAAGACGAGTCCGCCCTTGTCCGACTGGGATATGTAGAACAGTTCGGCGCCGAAGGAGATGACGTGGTCGATCAGCGGCTTGATCGGCTCGGTCACGAAGGCCTGCAGAAGATGGCTCTCGACCGGCAACCGCAGGCCCGCCTTGGCGGCGACATGGGAGGAATGCCCGGCGACCGCGATCGCGGTCTTCTCGGCCAGGATGCGGCCCCTGGTCGTATCGACGCCTGAAACGCGCCCGCCTTCGATGACGAAACCCGTCACCTCGCAATTCTCTATGATGTCGGC
This sequence comes from Dongiaceae bacterium, assembly GCA_041487395.1. Lineage (GTDB taxonomy): Bacteria > Pseudomonadota > Alphaproteobacteria > Dongiales > Dongiaceae > DASXQK01. The sequence continues at coordinate 3,226 of JBGPNG010000167.1, read as the reverse complement.
GCCCAGGCGATCGGCTGCGCGGGCGTAGCCCCAAGCGACGGCGTCATGGCGTACGGTGCCGGCGCGGCGCTGCAGCAGGCCGCCCCAGATCGGCCAGCGGCAAGCGGCCGAAAAATCGAGATAGGGCAGCAGCCGTATGACCTCGCCGCGGTCGAGAAGCTCCGCATCGATGCCGTTAAGGCGCATGATGTTGCCCTTGCGCGAGAGCACGTCGAGCTGCGTCGGCCCATGGGCCAGCACGATCTGACCGCGTTGCGAGAGCATGACGTTGAAGTTGAGCGTGTGGGACAATCCTTCCCACAGCCTCAGCGAGAATTCGAAGAATTGCGTATTGCCGTCGATGACATAGTTCGAACGCACGAGGGTCGTGTTGCGGCCGACGTTGCCCGATCCGATATAGGACCTCTCGAGGACCGCCACGCGCGCAATGCCGTGATTGGCGGCCAGATAATAAGCCGTGGCCAAGCCGTGGCCGCCGCCGCCGATGATGATGGCATCATATATCGGCTTCGGGTCGGGCGAGCGCCAGGCCCGGGGCCAAGGCGCGTCAGGCGAAATCGCGTGACGGGCGAGGGCGAGGGCGGAATAGCGGTCTGACAAGGGCGGGAGTCCGACTGGAAGAAACGAGGCGAGATACAATAGCCGTCCGCCGGCGATCTCGCCATCCCGACGTGCCGGCTATTGTTTTGGCCAGCGCCTTTATTGTCTCACGCCTGGCCGGGCGTCCCTGTCAAATCCCGACTATTTCTTTGCCAATTCCGGCGCCATTCCCTTTTCGGCCAATTCTCTGCGCGCCTTCGCGGTCTTTTCGAGCGTCAGACCCATGCCGCGAAGGATGTGCGGTGCCTTGGTGAACTGGATGTCGGCATAATTCACGACCTCGACGCGGTTTCCCCAGAGGTCCAGGAAGTCGAGGAACGGTCCCGGCACAATCTTTCCGCCTGCCGCTACGACGAGCTCTGGGATGGTCGAGCGATCGTCGACCACGACGGCGAAATGCCGATACTTGTCCTTATGCGGCTCAGCCGTCCGCATGAGCGCAATGAACTGATCGCCCATGTCGATGAAAGCCTGGTTCTTGCTTTTGCTGCGCAAGGTGAAGTCGAAGATCCGGCCATAGAAGGCAAGTGCCTCCTCGATGTCGCCCACTTCAAGCGCCACATGGTTCATGCCGACCAACCTGGGCCTGCGGCCGCTCTTTTTCATCGCCCGTTTCATGGCGCCGGTTCCCTATGTTGCCTGGAGAATAATTTACGCGGCCATCAGGCGGTCAGCACTTCCAGGATATGGCCGCCCGGATCCCTGAAATAGAGGCCGCGCCCGCCGTTGCGCCGGTTGATCTTCATGTCATCCAGCGCGCCGGGCCCGCTGCCGTAGGGGACGGCTTCCTGCCGGATGCGCTGGAAGATGGCCTCGAATTCCGTTTCGCTGATTTTGAAAGCATAGTGATGCGGCTCGAACTTTTTTCTGGTGTCGAAATCGAGCGTGAGCGCTTCGTTGACACGCACGGGCGCGAAATGGAACGCCGTGCCCTCGTAAGGCAAACCGAAGATACGGGCAAAGAAGCGAGCGGATCGTTTCTTGTCATGGGCCGGCACGATCGTATGGTCGAGCAGAATGGCCATGGATGCCTCGTTGCAAGTTTTGCCTATAGATAGGCACATCTCCGGCGGCCTCAAGAGGATGGCTGCGCGCGTGTCGACCATGGCGGACGAGTTAGACCGAAAGCTTCTTGTCGGCAGCCGCGATTTCCTCAGCCGCTCTCGCAGCACTGGGGCGAGCGCCGACCCGGGCATACCAGGCGGCAAGCATGGGAAAATGAGCCAGCCGTGGCCCTTTCAACCGCAAGGCGAACAAGACGGTCATGAACATGCCGATGTCCGCGACGGAGAAATCACCGCAGAAATAGTTCCTGTCCTTCAGTCTCTCTTCCAGACCGCCATATTGATCGAGGATCGCCGCTTCGGCTTGCCGACCTTCCGTCTCGCGAGAAAGCTGGCGCTGCGGATCGGCATGGGGCGGGTCCGTGCGATACATCAGTCGGGTGACGGGTGGCAGCAGAATTTCGTCGGCCGCCAATTCCACGAGCCGACAACGGGCCCGTGCCTTCGGGCCGGTGGGATATAAAGCAGGCGCGGGATAGGCTTCGTCCAAATATTCCAGGATCACGGTCGAATCGAACAAGGAGAGGTCGCCGTCAACCAGTACCGGGACCTGGCGCTTGGGATTGGCGGCCAGCACGGCCGGATGTCTCGGCGCGTAGCCTTGCGCTTGGGTGAACGGCACCATTTCGCGGTCAAACGCCAAGCCTTTTTCGTAGAGTGCGATCTCCACCTTGCGAGAGAACAAGCTCAACGGACCCGAATAGAGCTTCATCTGGGCGGCTTCCTTGCTTGATTCCACAGAAGAACAATACAGGAACATGCCAGATTTGGCAAATATTCCGGCAACCTATGAAACCTCGACATTGGAACTCGCTAGGTGCTCCGGGCATGGCTTGCCAGCGGTTCCCGGACGAACAGCCACCGAAATTCCTGCGTTGCGCGCGCTGGCGTTTGGTGCAGAAAAGCGGCCCGCAAAATTCCTTGAGCATCGTTTGGCGGCGGGTTACCGATGCGATGCACCGCGAAAGCGCCGGTGCCGCCACGAATATGAGTGAGACGGAGCAATATGGCCGCTATCAGACAAACCGTCGAACTGCGGCTGCGGAGCGCATCGACGGCGCGTTCCATGAGATGGCGGGCGATCGTTCTGGCCGCGTGGGGCCTATTGAGCTTTGTCGTCTATATGTCGAATGGCCGCACCGAAGGTAGCGGCGATACGGTAGCGACATCGCTGATCCCGATCGCTGTATTGCTCGAAGGAACGCCGATGCTGGATCGATTCGTCGAAGAGGAAGCTCGGCGGTTTCCCAATCACCATTGGCTATCCTACACGCGGCACGGCGTGGCTTCGTCTTACCCGGTGACGACGGGAATTCTGTCGATCCCTATCTTTGCGGCACCGGTGCTGTATGAGGAGTGGCGGCACTCTCCCACGCCCGATATCTGGCGCGACCTGGCTTTTGGCAAATATCAAAAAGTCGCGGCAGCGATGTTCGCGGCTGCGTCGGTGATCGTCTTCTGGTCGATTTGCCTTGAATTGCAGTTCGACTTGCGCCTAGCCGCAGCCTTGACGATTCTTTATGCCTTCGGAAGCGAAACCTTCTCCACCTCCTCTCAGGGCC
>JBGPNG010000166.1:0-5074 GCA_041487395.1 Dongiaceae bacterium | reverse complement strand
CGGCATCCTTCAAGGCTTGCTTGACGGGGCCAACGGTCTTCTGGATCAGGTCTTCGACCAGCTGCTCCAGCTTGGCGCGGGTGATCTTGATGGTGAGATGCTTGGGACCGGAGGCGTCCGCGGTGATGAAGGGCAGGTTCACTTCGGTCTGTTGGGCGCTGGACAATTCGATCTTGGCCTTTTCGGCGGCGTCCTTCAGGCGCTGCAACGCCAGGCGGTCGCTGCGCAGGTCGATGCCGTTTTCCTTCTTGAATTCATCCGCGAGATAGTTGACCAGGCGCTGGTCGAAGTCCTCGCCGCCGAGGAACGTGTCGCCGTTGGTGGACTTTACTTCGAACACGCCGTCGCCGATTTCGAGCACCGACACGTCGAACGTGCCGCCGCCAAGGTCGTAGACGGCGATGGTGCCCGAGCCCTTTTTGTCGAGGCCATAGGCGAGCGCCGCGGCCGTCGGCTCGTTGATGATGCGCAGGACTTCAAGGCCAGCGATCTTGCCGGCGTCCTTGGTTGCCTGGCGCTGGGCGTCGTTGAAGTAGGCCGGAACCGTGATGACAGCTTGTGTCACTTTTTCGCCGAGATGGGCCTCGGCGGTTTCCTTCATCTTCTGCAGGATGAAGGCGCTGATCTGGGAGGGCGAGTAATTCGTGCCGCGCGACTGCACCCAGGCATCGCCATTGTCGCCTGGGATGATGTTGTAGGGGACCAGCCCGCGGTCCTTTTGGGCCATCGGATCGTCGAAGCGCCGGCCGATCAGGCGCTTGATGGCAAAGAGGGTGTTTTCCGGATTGGTCACGGCCTGGCGCTTGGCGGCTTGGCCGACCAGACGCTCGCCGGATTCGGCGAAGGCCACCATGGAGGGCGTCGTGCGGGCGCCCTCGCTGTTCTCGATCACCTTGAGGTCCTTGCCTTCCATCACCGCGACGCAGGAATTCGTGGTGCCGAGGTCGATGCCGATGACTTTACTCATGATCTATCTCTCTCCTGGCGGATACGGCCCGCGAACCCGCTCATTCAGCGCCCGCGGACAATCCCCAAAAACCGTTGAACCCGTCGGGATATATAGGGATGTGGGTCCCGGACGCAAGACAGGAAGCTCAAGAAAAGATGGTCGATTTCGGCTTCTTTGCCTGGATCTCCCCGATCCGGTTGCCATCGGGCAGGCAGGGACCCTAAGCTTCGCCCATGGCTGGCGATGGACCCTCGGACCCGCGGCGCGACGGCGTCTATAAGGTGATCCGCCTGGTCGCCTTGATGGATGTGGTCATCGGCCTGGCGGTGCTCATCTTGGGCGGGGCGGTCCTGGGAACCACCGACTACCGATATCTCGGGTTGGGCATGGCCATCGCCGGCGGCGGCGTATTCGTATTTTTTACCCGACTGGCGGCCCAAGCCGCCCGGCGATGATCGTCTCCGCCAGCTACCGCAGCGACATACCGGCATTCTATGGCGATTGGTTTCGCGCCCGGCTGGCAGCCGGCTATGTCCTTGTCGCCAATCCCTATGGTGGAGCTGCCTATCGCGTCGGCCTGACCCGCGGGCAAGTCGACGGTTTCGTTTTTTGGACCCGTAATGCGGCTGCCTTCCGGCCGGTGCTGGAGCATCTGGCGGGCGAGGCCTATCCGTTCGTCGTGCAATTCACCCTCACCGGCTATCCCCGGGCGCTCGAAGCGGCCGTTCCGGCGACAGAGGCCGCCCTCGCCCAGATCGGCGTTCTATCGCAGCACTTCGGGCGGCGCGCCGTGATCTGGCGCTACGATCCGCTGCTGATCAGCGATCTGACGCCCGCCGCCTGGCATGTCCAGAACTTCGCCCGGCTCGCGCGCGCGCTCGTCGGCGCGGTCGACGAAGTCGTCCTTTCCTTCGCTCAGATCTACGCCAAGACGGGACGAAATCTGGCGGCAGCGGCCAAGGATCACGGCTTCTCCTGGCGCGACCCGGCCGACGACGAGAAGCGGCAACTGATCGCCCGGCTTGGGGAGATCGCCGCCGAAGAAGGCATGCAGGCAACGCTCTGCGCCCAGCCTCATCTTCTTGCCGGCAATGTGCGGCCCGCCCTTTGCATCGATGCCGTACGCCTATCGGATGTCGCGGGCCGGCCGATCGTGGCCAAGACCAAAGGCAACCGCGACGGCTGCGCCTGCCATGAAAGCCGAGACATCGGCGCCTATGACAGCTGCCCGCAGGGTTGCGTCTATTGCTATGCGGTCTCGAACCCGGCGAAGGCGAAGGCCCGCCTCAAGACCCATGATCCGGCGGGGGAGCGGCTCTGAGTGTCCAGCCCGCATCTCACCGGATCATATAGACCTTGCGCACCGTCTCCTGGACGCGGCAGGTGCCTTTCCAATCTCTGGGAAAGAACGCCGCCGTGTCGGGTTCGATCTCGATGACCTCGCCGGATTCATGGGTGTAGGTGCAGCGCCCGGAAATGAAATGGCAGAACTCGTCGCTGGTGACGTGGCAGTTCCAATAGCCGGGAGAGCAGGTCCAAATCCCCGTCTCGCAGCGGCCGCCGGGCCCTTTGTGCAAAAGAATGCCCGCGGTCGTCGATCGGCCTTCGATCATCGTGGGGATTGCGCCCCAGTCCTTCAGCGGTCCGGCGGTCAGGGGCCCGCGTAGTTGCGGCGCGGCATCGCGGTCGATCGCCGTCGGCCCCCGGACCAGCATATAAGTATCGCGCAGCGTCTCATGCACATCGCAACGCCCCGTCCAGCCCGAGGGAAAATGCACCACGACCCCGGGGCCGGCCTCGATGGTCTCGCCATTGTGTTCGGTGTAGGTGGCGCGACCGGCGAGGAAATAGCAGAGTTCGTCCCCCGGCATCGAGAGCCGCCAGGAGCCGGGCGTGCAAACCCTCAGGCCCACCTCGACGACGCGTTCGCCGTCTTCGTCCCGCTTCCACAACAGCTTGCCGGCGGATTGCGAACTTCCCTCGATGGCGTCGGGCTGCGCGCCGCAATCGACCAGGTCGCGGGCGATCGTCGCCTGGGGGAAATAGGGTGCCGAACCGGGGCTCACGCGCCCTTCTCCGCCACCTTCAAAATGAGATCGGCCGCCTTCTCGGGCCCCTTCGCCTTCTGCATGTGACGGGCGAGGGCCGCGAGGCGCTTTGCCATCTTCTTGTCGCCCAGGAGCCGCTCGATGGTCGAGGCAAACCGGCGATCCGTCCATTCATAGCGCGGCAGCGACGCGCCATAGGCCGTGTCGTCAATGCGGGCCGCATTGTCGAGCCCGTCCCAGCAATAGGGCATGATGATCGCCGGCTTGCCGAAAAAGAGCGCCTCGTTGAAGCTGTTGTTGCCGCCGTGGTGGATGAAGAGATCGACCTCGGGAATGACCGCCGGCTGGGGATACCAGCTCGCGAGATGGACGTTGGGCGGCGGCAAGGCGTATTCACCCAGATAATCGCCGACATTCATCAGGAAGCGATAGGGCAGCCTGGCGAACAGCTGGATCATGCGCTTGTAGAGATCGACATCGGCGGCGCCCAGGCTGCCGAAGCTCACATAGATGAGGGGGCGGCCTTCGTTCGCACCGAAACTCGGCACCTCATAGCGCCCTTCGTCGCGCACGCAGCCTTCGAGGTATTGGAACCGACGCGGGTTCAAGGGCCGCTTGCGCTTGTAGCGGAGCGGTTTCGGATAGAGCAGCAGATTGAGATGGGGCGAGGCCTCGAAGAATTCGCCCAGCGCATAAGGCTGGTGTCCGACCTTGGCGAGGAATTCGTTGAAGCGGCCATGGGCCGGCTTGATGAGTTTCAGGAATTGTCGCTCGAATTTCTTGAACCCCGCCTTGTCATTCTCATGGCAGCCGGAGAGGTGGGGCGGAATGTTGGGGTCGGAAATCTCATTCTCCGAGCAGGAGATGATACGGATCCAGGGCTTGCCCGAGGCCTTGATCGCCGGGAACAGGATGACGTTGTCGATGCAGACCACGTCGGGCCTGATGCGCGCCAGATGCCGGGTCAGCCCTTCATGGGAGATGATGGCGCTGTCGACGATGGCCTCCCACACGGGGATGACATATGTCGCGAGCTGGCGGATCGGCGAGAGACGGAAATGAGGCAGGTGGCCGGCGATGAAATTGGCCCAGAACTTTGCCACTTCCTCGTCCGACAGCCCGCCGGACATGTCGACGAGATTTTCCTCGAAGCCATATTTCTCGAACACGCCCTTGAAGCCCCGGTCGCAGACGAAGACCGGGTTATGCCCCTTGGCGCGAAGGCGCTGCGCGATTCCCACGCAGTTGAGCGCCGGGCCGAAGGCTGCTTCCGGATAGAGGACGATCGTCTTTCTTCTCGCCATGATCTTTGCCCCTGAGCCGACCGAAGCGGCGAAGGTGGCCCGCCGAGGGCGGGGCGGTCAAGCGGGCGAAGGTGCCGCTTCCTCGGCGACGGCGCCCGACCAGGACGCGGGGCAAATCGACCCGCCACAGAAATATTGTCCGGTTCGACGAAGTTCGCAGCAGCCGCTAGACTGGCTTCCCACATGCGACGCCATTTCGACCTCCTCATCCCGATTCTTGTCCTCGTCGGCGCACTGGTTCTGCGCATCCACGACGGATCCGTCCTTTCGGAGCTTCGCAACCGCGTGTTCGATACTTATCAGCGACTGCAGCCGCGCCCCTATCTGCAGCAGCCGGTGCGCATCCTCGATATCGATGAAGAGAGCCTGCGGCGCCTGGGCCAGTGGCCGTGGCCACGGGATTTGATGGCCCGTATCGTCAATCGACTTATAGACGCCGGTGCCGCCGCCGTCGTTCTCGACATCCTGCAGCAGGAGCCCGACCGGACAGGCCCGCAGAGCCTGATGAAACAGTGGCAGAACCGGTCGGATTTCGGCGCGTTGCGCGATGCCGTGGCCAAGCTTCCCGATCCCGATGCCGAATTTGCCGCAGCGCTGGCCCACGGACCGACGGTGGTCGTGTTCTCTCTCAACCAGAGCCCCGGTGGGCGGGCGCCCCTGTGCAAGACCCCCTTTTCTTCGCTGGGGGCCGCAGACGACAATGCGGGCGACTACTTGACTAAAACAAACGGTGCCACGGCAGCATTGCCGGCGTTCGAGCAGGCGGCGGCGGG
>JBGPNG010000165.1:0-5120 GCA_041487395.1 Dongiaceae bacterium | reverse complement strand
GGCGCTTTGCCCGGCCCCAATCCAAGGCTCAGGGCGTTATTCGATGCCGCGTATGCACGGCGGCCCTAGAGGCCACGTCGGTAGCGCCGACCGGCACGCTGATTGCAATGAAGGACGTTCACGATGTGGTTCTGGAACAGGGCCTGGGCGACTGAAGTTTAATGACAAGTACGCGCCCAACGACTGGAACTACGAAAACGAAGGTAGGCCCCACGTGGTTTCCATGGCTTATGCTTGAACGTTCAAGAAAGAATGGCGGACGATTCAATGCTCGACATGTTGCAGCATGCAGTGTTGTGGATCGGCGGGATGGTCCTGGCGCTCTACCTTATCAAGAAGGGTATCGACAAACTGTGACCGCGCTCGAACCGTCGGTTTCGCCGCGAGGGCAAGCGCAGGGAAGAAAAATCCTTCATTTGGGTGGTTTCGATTAGGGTAAGCTCGGCTGCATCAATTCGAGCGGATTGCAGACCCACCCACACTGTCCTCCAGGCTTTTCCCGGCACGCAAGATCCATGCGTGCCCGGCATGTCATATATGGACGCGCCAACCCGCAAGCGCCTGGAGTGGCCGTTGGCGCGCGGAGGGTCACCACATCTCGCCAGACCATCAATCGCACCCACAGGCGACCGCGTAGGCACCGGGGCGGCATCGGTCGGATGGCTCGCTAGCTATGTGCTAGCTAGGTCGCATACGACGAGTTGGAATTTTCGTTTAAGCGATTGAAATATCTGGCGCACCCGGCGAGATTCGAACTCACGACCTCTGCCTTCGGAGGGCAGCGCTCTATCCAGCTGAGCTATGGGTGCCTTGGGCCAGGAACGGCGGCACCATATCGAAAGCGCAAGCCAGGGTAAAGCCGGGCCTCCGCACCCGGCCCGGCCCAGGCTAAACTCGCCTCATGCCGCGACACCCACCCAGGAACGAGCCGGATCCGGAAGCCTTGGCGCTTCGCGCGCTGGCGCATATCGTCGGGGACGAGGTTCTGTTGGCGCTATCCCTGGCCACACCGCCGTGGCTCCTCAATCGCCGCGGGATCCGGGTGCCGCTCTGAACACAACCTTGCCAAGGTTGGCTCGTCACGCCGCCGGACATCCGCTCCACTTCGCCATGGCTACCCGAGCCCCGTTGATGCCGGAAACACAGCCGATCAAAAAGTGCCCCGTCCCTATGTGCTGTTCTGCACTGCCGACGCCGCGCGGAGCTGTTAGCAATACCACAGCAACGGAAAATATCGTTGCCAAAGCGCTCCAAGATCGCAAGCCGCTTCACCACCGCCCACGACGGCGCGGAACACCGTGCCGAGGCAGAACTCATACTAGGAGAGGCAATCATGGATAAGGATCGTATCGCCGGCGCGGCGAAGAACATGAAGGGTTCGATCAAGGAAGTGGTCGGCAAGGTGGTAGGAGATGCCAAACTCCAATCCGATGGCAAGGCCGACAAGGTCTCGGGCGAGATCCAGAACGCTATCGGCGGACTCAAAGATACACTGAGAAAATAGAGGCCTTGGCGCTGACAACTGACCGGTGGCCAGCGAAGGCATTCGACACATCATTCACCGAAGGAAGCAACCCCGATGAAACCGTTGGCAATGGCAGGACTGGTATTAATCGGCCTTGGAATCGCAGGGCTGCTACTTGGGCGATTCTCCTACACAACGGAAAAGAAGGTGATCGACATGGGGCCGATCACGGCCTCAGTAGATGAGAAGCACAATGTCGACGTCCCCGACATTGCCGGCATCGGCGCGATCGTTGCTGGCGTGGTTCTCATTTACCTGGGTCGGAAAAGCGCTTAGCGCGCGCAAGAATGAACAACGAACTGAACCCAGGCCTTGCCGCCTCGTGGCTAGGCCACGAAATCAACTTCGCGAATCAGCCATCGGAGGACCTCCGCATGAACAACACGACGAAAGCCAAGCCAGACGTCGAGACGCCGGCAGAGTTCGACGCCATCGTCGACGATCTCGCGGCGCTCAGACGCGATTTCGCCGCATTGATGAGCCAAATGAAATCTGGTGCGCTCAAGGGCGCGAACGATGCTGCCGAAAATACCCTTGGCCAACTCGGCGACAGGGCCAATCATCTCTATGACAGCGTGGCGGCGCAAGGAGGGCGCTTGGCCAAGGCGATCGGTCTCCAGGTCGAAGAGCGACCCGTGATGAGTCTTCTGATCGCCTTCGGCGTCGGTTTAATCGCTAGCCGGCTGCTGAGTCGCTGAGCGTCGCGAACGATCATGGGTAGCTTGATCAAACTGGCGGCATGGCTGTTGATCGAGTCCGGTAGGGCCGGCAGTGTCCGCGCCGCGACAATCCGAATGACGACCGCCGCCTTATGCGCAGGCCTTGCCGCCGTTCTGATGCCGGCCGCGCTCGGCTGCGTAGCCACAGCACTCTGGATCTTCACGCTGCCCTCCCTCGGCCCCGTCGGCGCTCCCCTTGTCGTCGCCGCCACCCTGTCAACCGTGGTCCTGATTCTGGCAACGGCCGCCTGGCTCATCATGCGCCATAGCTGGCGGAGGCGGGACGCCGCCACTGCGCCACAATTGCTGCTGTCCGAGGCAACGCGCCTCTTCAACGAGCACAAGGGTGCCGTGCTCCTTGCCGCAATTGTCGCGGGCATGGCCGCAGCGAACGGTGGTCGCAAACCGTGAACGCGCCGCACCCTGCTGTCACGGCGAGCAACCTCCCAGCGGCGGCTGAACAAGCCGGCGATGCGGTTTCTTCGACGGCAGTCGTCTCCGGTGAACAAATCGGCGCCTCCCAGGCAGCTCAGGAACGGCAGGCGGAGATGCCCCTTCCGCAGAATCTCCAGTCCCTCCTGTTGATGGGGATCTTCGTGCTTCTCATATTTTTCGCGCTTTATTTCACCAGCGAGGTCGTGCTGCCGATTATCTTCGCCATCATTCTGTATCTGGTGCTGCAGCCCGCCATGCGCGGGGCTACCAAACTGCGCGTACCGAAGGCCGTCGCTGCACTGTTCATAATCTTTATTTTCTTCGGTGGCGTGGGGGCACTCGGTTTCACCTTGTCGGGGCCTGCCGCCGATTGGATATCGAAGGCGCCCGACAGCTTGCGGCGCATCGAAGATCGTCTTTTCGTCTTCAAACAACCTATCGCCGACCTGCAGAGCGTGGGCAAACAGGTCGAAAAGATCGCCGAAGGGCCGGCAATGGACAGCAAGCCCATCAGGGTGGCAGGCCCCGGCGTCAGCAGCTTCTTGTTCAGCGGCACGCGCACCATGCTGGTGGGGATGGGCACGACGGTGGTGTTGCTGTTTTTCCTTCTCGTTTCGGGCGATTTGTTCTTGCGCCGCTTCGTCGAAATCCTGCCGACGCTCAGCAACAAGAAACAGGCTGTCGAGATATCGCGCGAGATTGAAAGCAACATCTCCAGCTACCTCGCCACCATAAGCCTTATGAATCTCGGCGTCGGTATCCTCACCGGGCTCGCAGCCTATTTTTGCGGCCTCTCCGACCCGATCCTATGGGGCACCGTCGCCTTTCTGCTGAATTTCGTGCCAATTCTGGGGCCGCTCTGTGGGATGGTCATTCTCCTTCTCGCCGGCCTGCTGACCTATGATGTGATCTGGCAGGCCGTGTTGCCAGCCGGGATCTATCTCGTCATCCATATCGTCGAGGGAGAGACCGTTACACCGATGTTGTTGGCTCGCCGCTTCATTCTGAACCCGGTGTTGGTCATCATCTCGCTCATCTTCTGGTATTGGATGTGGGGTATCGCGGGCGCGCTCCTCGCCGTGCCCTTGCTTGCCACCGTCAAGATTATCTGTGACCGCATCAGGCCCTTGATGGCGATGGGTCATTTCCTTGGCGCGGAAGCCAGGGTCTGATCCGGTAGGCGCTCGGTCCTATCCAACAAGCGAGGCAGGGCACGGGAGTTATTGGTTTGCACCGTTGATAGCGACCGACAGGACCCCATAACTGCCACCGCTGTTGACCATCAAAAACCCATTGAATGGTTTGCGGATATCCATGTCGGTCGCTTCGATGACGGGTCGGCCATCAAGCGCCACGATCATTTTTCCACCCGGCCCGCGCTTCCATTCCAGGAAATGCGATTGGTTGTCTTCCAAGCGAATGGGCCCCCGGGACATGCCCAGGACTTGGCTACCGCGGTCCGACACGCGGGACAGGATCAAGCCATTCGCCGAGACGGATGAGTAAGCGAGCTGATAAGATCTTTCGGCGCGCCGACCGGCGTATGGCCCGAAAATGAACTGGCCGTCGCCTCCACGCGACGTCATCACGAGCCGAATGAAAAATTGATCGGAAATGTTGACGGGCGCGACGATGGAGGCGGGCCCGTCTCGGCCCTGCTGGTTCTGCTGGCTCTGACCGTTCTGTTGGTTGAGCAACGCACCCAGAGCGCCTGCCACCAGGTCCGACGCATTGCCATTGCCGGAATTCGATCCCTGGCCATTTTGGCCATTGCGGCGGACGCGGCTGGAAAGGGCGGGGGAACCACCCCTGTTGTCGATGCGCCAATCCCCGGCCACCACGGTCCATGCGGGATTGCTCGCGAGCTCGCCGTCCCGGAAGTCGTCGTAGAGCAATCTGATCGGCCAGCGGGCACGATTTTCGTATTCGTCAGCCATCGCTCTAAGGTCGGCCAGGAAAACCGGGTTGGCGGCCTTGTCGCGTTCGGCCTTATCCGTCAGCGTCCGCAAGTTTCTCAGCAGCTCCGGCATGTCACCCGTCTGCATTTGGCCCTGCCATGGGGCGTAATGCACCTCGTCGGCGTGACTTGTCGCGAATGTAAGTAACAGCAAGCCAGCAGCAGCGCCGAGCGTTCTGAAGCTCTTCATCGATTGGTCTCCTTGTTTCATTTGCCTCACCGTCGCGTTTCGGCGGGCCGGTGGTAACCTTCAGGCGCGATGGCCACGCGGCTATAGCCGCCCCATCACGACCAGTACGACGACAATAATGAGCAGAAGGCCGAGGCCACCGGTCGGGTAGTAGCCCCAGTTGGCGCTGTGCGGCCAGGTCGGCAAGGCGCCGATCAAGACGAGCACCAGAACGATAATCAGGATGGTTCCGAGATTCATAAAATCACCCAATGTTCGGCGGTTGACGGCTCGCCCCCCGGATCGGCGTATGAT
>JBGPNG010000164.1:0-5136 GCA_041487395.1 Dongiaceae bacterium | reverse complement strand
GCGTAGACCAGGATCGACCACAAGCCGATGAACCACATCAGCGCCGAGAACTTCATGCGGTCGGCGAACGCGCCGCAGATGAGCGCCGGAGTGATGATCGCGAAGGTCATCTGGAAGCACATATAGACCGACTCAGGAATGGTCTTGGCCAGAGGATTGACCGCGTCGATTCCCATGCCGTCCAGGAACAGGCGCGAGAACCCGCCGATGAAGGGAGACCCTTCGGTGAAGGCAAGGCTGTAGCCGACGATCGTCCACAGCACCGTGACAAGGCAGGTCACCGCAAAGCTCTGCATGACCGTGGCGAGGACGTTTTTCTTGCGCACCATGCCGCCGTAGAACAGCGCCAGCCCGGGAATGGTCATCATCAGGACCAGCGCGGTCGAGGTCAGCATCCAGGCGGTATCGCCGCTGTCCAGCTTGGGCCCGGCGGCCGGCGCCGGGGTCTGGGCCAGTGCCGACAAGGCCGAGGACGCGGCAAACGCTGCCGCGCAGAACAGGCGCCGGCCCAGCCGGTAGACGAAGCTCATTCCCGATCTCCCCAAAACCCCGCCGCGCAACACCGCGAATTGTGCGCAATCCTCGCGCGGCTTGGCAACTCGCCGCTCGCTCAGGCGACGCCGGGAAGCACAACCCCGCTTCCCGGCGCCGACCCTAAGAGAGCGAAGCGCTCGACCCTATTCGCCTTCCACACCGAGCGCATAGGCGGTCTCGCCGTGAACCGCGTCATCGCCGACCAACAGCGTCGCATCATCCATCCGCAGCGGCACGAAGAGCGAGATCACCTTGAGGATGATAAACGTGGCGATGGCGTCGTAGACGATGATGAACGCTGCGCCCTCGAGCTGGAGCAGAAGCTGGTTTCCCGGGTCGCCGTAAAGGAGGCCCGTAATGCTGACGCCGGGCGCCTCCTTGTCGGTGCCGATGTACATCAGCATGTTCGGGTCGGCGAGGATGCCGACGAGCAGACCGCCGGTCAGGCCGGCGACCCCATGCGTCGAAAACACGCTCAGCGTATCGTCGACCTTCATCATCAGCCGGGTCTTCTGGAGCTTGTTCATCGCCAGCCACGGAATGATGCCGGCACAGATACCAACAATAATGGCGCCCCAGCCATTGACGTAACCGGCGGAGGGGGTGATCGCCACCAGGCCCGCGATCATGCCGTTGACCGCGCCGAGGATCGACGGCTTGCCATAGGCCATCTTGTCCATCAGCGTCCAGACGAGGAGGCCGACCGCCGTGGCGGTGTTGGTGTTGAGCACGGCCGCGCCCGCATTCGCGTTGGCGAAATAAGGATCGCCGCCGTTGAAGCCGTTCCAACCCAGCCACAGGATGCCGGCGCCGATCAAGGCGACCAGGATGCTGTTGGGCGGGAAGTTGTCGCGATCGGCCTGCAGGCGCGGCCCGATCATCCATGCCGCGACAAAGCCGGACGTGCCGGCGGCGAGATGGATGACATAGCCGCCCGAAAAGTCCGCCACGCCCATGCTTGCGAGCCAGCCGCCCCCCCACAGGCTGAACGCTCCGACCGTATAGACCAGGGTCATCCACACCGGGCAGAAGATCACCCACGCCGTGAAGTTCATGCGGCCGAGCACCGAGCCGGCGAGGATGATCACCGTGATCGCGGCGAACACGAACTGAAAGAACATCAGGGTGGCCATCGGGAAGGTCAGTTCCGGCATGCCGGCGGCGGCAGCCGGTATCGTCGCCTGGCCCAAGGTGAAGCTCGCCGAGGTCGCCGGCCCGGGTTTGCCAATGAATGGAAACCACTGCTCTCCAAACGCCATGTTGTAGTCGAATAGGACCCAGACGACCAACACCGAGGCAAAGGCATAGAAGCACATGAAGGCGGAGTTGATCGCCCATTTCTTCTTGACATACCCGCCATAAAGAACCGCCAGGCCGGGAATGCTTTGCAGACCGACAAAGGTCGCGGCCGCCAACTGCCACGCATTGTTGCCGGTATCGAGCCACTTGGGTGATGGTACGAGCATTGGTTTATCCCCTATTTCTTCTGTCGCGACGAAACTCACAACCTCCGGTACCGAAACCTGGGGCCGAATGAGCGGGCCAAGTGAGATTGCCGAGGCAAGAGCCATGCCAGCCGCATCCGCCCAATGGAATGGCCGACGAGACCCGGTTTTTCGGGAAAGCCGCTATTTTGGCTAATCGCGATGACGCGAACTGCACAGAAATTAGGCAACCGCGATCAGCCTCTTTATGTGAGTGCGATGCGCGCGCTTGCTTTGCAGCAGAGCCCGGATTTGGCTATGGATCGCACATGGCAATGGGGACGCAAATGTTCCGCAACCGGATGCTGGCGGCAGGAATAGCCGGCCTGGCGGCGGGTTTGGCCGTTCCGGCGAGCAACGGCGGCGCGCAGGAGGGGCTGACCGCGATCACCTGCACCAATCCGGTGAGCGGCACGTCCTGGCAGGTTGTGATCGATTACCCGAACGCCACCGTCGATGCCAATCGGGCCGAGATTACCCGGGCGCAGATTTCCTGGTTCGATCCCAAGGACGGCGGCAACTACACGCTCGACCGCAAATCCGGCGATCTGACGGCAAGTGTCGCGTCGAGCACCGGGGGCTATTTTCGCCGTGGTCGCTGCACTTTGGAGAAACCGCGGTGACAGCACCCGGCGCAATCGGGGTCATGGCAACCGGTGAGGCCGGCGTCCAGGCAAGCGTCGGGTTCGCCTCGAAGACCGGGCCGCGCAAGGACAATCAGGATTTCGCCGGCGCCCTCATGGGCGCGGAGCTGCCCGAGCCGCGCCAGGAGGTGGTCGCGGCGATCGCCGATGGCATCGGCGGCGCCAAGGGCGGCCGCACCGCGGCCGAGACCGCGGTGCGCGGGTTCCTCGATGGATTTTGCGATCTGCCCGAGACCATGGAGGTGCAACGAGCAACGGCCACGATCGTCAGTGCGCTCAACGGCTGGATCAATTCGCTGGGTCGCCAGGACCCCAAGCTTACCGGAATGGGGTGCACGTTCACCGCGCTGGTGCTGCGCGGCCGCCTCGCCCATGTGCTGCATGTCGGGGATACGCGCGCCTATCGGCTGAGCGGCGATCGCATGACGTGCCTGACCACCGACCATGTGCGCCAGGACGGCACGGGTCGCTCGCACACGCTCAACCGCGCGCTGGGAGTGGAGGCGGAAGTGCGCCTCGACTACGCCACGCAGCCGGTGGCGTTGCACGACCGTTTCCTCTTATGCAGCGACGGCGTGCACGGGTTTCTGAGCGATCAGAGGATCGCCGACATCCTGCGCCAGCGCTCCGCTCCCGGGGATACCGCCGGCGCGCTGGTTGCGGCCGCGCTGCGATCCGACAGCACCGACAATTGCACCGCCCTGGTGCTCGACGTGGTCGCGCTGCCGACGGCGGGATCGGCCGACATCAGCGCCGCCATCCGGCTGCTGCCGGTGATCCCGGTGCCGATCCGCGGCGAGACGATCGATGGATTTGTCCTGAAGGCGCTGATCTCCGACGGCCGCTACACGCGGCTGTTCGCCGCCGAGGACGAAATCGAGGGCGGCAACGTCGCCCTGAAGTTCCCCAAGCCCCAGATCGCCAGCATCGAGGCCTACCGCTTGGCATTCCTGCGCGAAGCGTGGGTCGGGGCGCGGGTGCGCAATCCCTGGGTCGGGCGCGTCATCGAGCTGCCGCCAGGACGCCAGAGCTGCCTCTACACGGTCATGCCGCTCTATCAGGGCGAGCTTCTCGAGGTGCGGCTGGCGCGCGCTCCGGCGCTGGGATTGGAAGAAGGGCGCAGTATCGCCATCACGCTGGCCCGCGCGGTGGCGGCGCTGCATCGCGCCGGCATCATCCATCGCGACATCAAGCCGGATAATTTGATCCTCGAAGGCGGCGGATCGTTGAAGCTGATCGATCTCGGGGTGGTTCGCGTCCCTGGGCTGGAGGAATTTCCGCCCGAGAACATCCCCGGCACCGCGGCCTATATGGCGCCCGAAATGCTTGCCGGCGAACCGGGCAACGAGGCCACCGACATTTATGCCCTCGGCGTCACGCTGTTCCGCGCTTTCACCGGCGAATACCCGTACGGCAATCTCGACGCCACCAGCCCGCCGCGCCGCAGCCGGCCGCAGGATTTGTCCGCGCTGCGGCCGGATCTTCCGGCCTGGTTCGAGGCGGCGCTGGCGCGCGCCGTCGCGGTCGATCCGGCGCAGCGCTTTGACGACATGATCGAGTTCGCGCTGGTGATGGAGGCCGGACCGGCGCGCGCGCCGACCGAAATCCGCCGGCCGCGCACCCTTTACGAGCGCGCCCCGCTGCAATTCTGGCAAGGCGTGGCCGCCCTGTTGGCGCTGGCGCTGTTGGCGTCGTGGCTGCTGCGTTAAGCCTTTACGGGCCGGCGCAGTTCTCCTCGTTGACAGCGCGCCGCGCCGCCGGGATGCTTGCTCGGTAAACCATCGAACGGGAGCATCACGCCATGGCTGATCTGACCGGAGGCTGCCTCTGTGGACGGGTGCGGTACACGCTGAGCGGCGAACCCGCGTTCAGCGGCCTGTGTCACTGCCGCAACTGTCAGCGCTATACTGGTTCCGCCTTCGAGGCGGTCGTGGCGTTTCCCTCTTCGAGTGTCAGCCTCGAAGGCGAGCTGAAGACCTACAACGATACCGGCGATTCCGGTCAGCAGGTCCGCCGGCGGTTTTGCCCGAATTGCGGATCGGGGGTGATCGCCGAGGCGGATATTCTGCCCGGCGTGACGATCGTGCTGGCCGGCACGCTCGACGATCCGGCCGCTTACACGCCGGCGATGGAAATCTATTGCAGCAGCGCCCAGCCCTGGGTCCACGCCGGCGGCGAGCGTGCGCGCTTTCCCAAGATGCCACCGGGATGAGGCGACCGCGCCCCTGACCTTGGAGCAGATTGCGGTAAGGTTGAATCGCCCACCAGACCCGTCGTGGCCGGGCTTGACCCACGGCTGTCCGGTTCAGCGAATTCCGTTGCAAGATGACGTGTATAATCAACCATCGATACCCCGTGGCCGGGCTTGACCCACGGCTGTCCGGTTCAGCGTCTTGTGCCCGGTTTTCGCGTGGTTTGCACCGAATTCACCCCCCACAAATCCCCTTGGCCGGGCTTGACCCGGCCATCCACGT
>JBGPNG010000163.1:0-5152 GCA_041487395.1 Dongiaceae bacterium | reverse complement strand
CTGGACTTCACGCCGAGCGGCTGGGGCTGGACCGCCTGCATTCCCGGATTCGGGCTGCTCGCCGACCAGTTCAAGGACCCGGCGCTGCACCTGTGGAAATACAACGCCAACAGCCTGGCGCCCGCAGCCTATGGGCCCGGCGGGCGCGTGCCCTTGAAACCCTTCTGCGGCACCATCGGTCTGGCGCCGGGCGAGGCCGGGCAGCACAGCATCGTGCCGCCGCGCCGCGTCGGCGGCAATATGGATATCCGCGACATGACGGCGGGCACGGAGCTCTATTTGCCCGTGGAAGTCGCGGGCGGCCTGTTCTCCGTCGGCGACACTCATGCGGCCCAGGGCGATGGCGAGGTTTGCGGTACGGCGATCGAAAGTCAGATGAACGTCGCCGCGCGCTTCGAGCTGGTGAAAAAAGCCAAGATCAGGTTTCCCCGATATCGCGTGCGGGGTGCGGAATACCATCGCGCCGACGCCAAGGGCTATGACGTCACCACCGGCATCGGTCCCGATCTGATGCAGGGCGCGCGCGACGCGGTTTCCGGCATGATCGACCTGCTCACATATCGCCACAAGATTTCGGCGGTGGACGCTTATATGTTGTGCAGCGTCGCCGGCGATCTCCGGATCAGCGAAATCGTCGACATGCCCAATTGGGTGGTCTCGTTCTATTTCCCCCGCGTCGTCTTCGAGTGAGACGAGCGGGCGCAGGGTCCATCGCGAGCGAAGATAATGCCGGATAGCGCGGGCCTACCGCCGGGACCCCTACTGGCGGTCGAAGGCCTGACAGTTGGATTTGATACCGAGCAGGGCGAACGGCGCGTCGTCGAGGAGGTGAGCTTCACCGTCGGCGCAGGCGAGACCGTGGGCCTGGTGGGCGAATCGGGCTGCGGCAAAAGCGTCACGGCCATGTCGATCATGCGTCTGTTGGCGAGCCCGCCCTCGCGTGCGCTGGCTGGGCGGATTCTGTTCGAGGGTGCCGATCTGTTGTTACTCAAGCCCGGCGCCATGCGCGCCTTGCGCGGCGATCGCATCGGCATGGTGTTCCAGGAGCCGATGACCAGCCTCAACCCGGTTCTTTCCATCGGTTTCCAGATCCAGGAAGTCTTGCGCCTGCATCGCGGAGTGACCCGCGCCGAAGCGCGGCGCCAGGCCGTCGAGATGCTGCGCTTCGTGGGTATCGGCGCGCCGGAACGTCGCCTGGCGCAGTATCCCCATCAATTGTCGGGCGGCTTGCGCCAGCGCGTGATGATCGCCATCGCGCTCGTCTGCCGGCCGCAGCTGCTGATCGCCGACGAGCCGACGACGGCGCTCGACGTCACCATCCAGGCTCAGATCCTCGACCTGCTGCGCCGGTTGAAGCGCGAAATGGGCATGGCCTTGCTGCTGATCACCCATGATCTGGGCGTGGTCGCCGAGATGTGCGACCAGGTGGTGGTGATGTATGCCGGTCGCATTGTCGAACGCGCGCCGGCGGCGGCACTTTTCCACCGGCCGCGCCATCCCTATACGGCAGGGCTGCTCTCGGCCATGCCGCGCCTGGCGCCCAAGGGCGGCAAGCTGCCGACCATTCCGGGCACCGTGCCGCCGCCGGGCAAGCGCGGCCAGGGTTGCAGTTTCGCCGAGCGCTGCCCGCGCGTGCTGGCGCGCTGTCGCACGGAGCGGCCGGATCTCGCCCTCGTCGGCGAAAGCCATCGGGCGGCCTGCTGGAATCCGGTGCCGTGAGCGCGCTGGTCGAACTCGATTCCGTCTCCAAGGATTTCCGCAGCAAGGACGGAAAATCGCTGCGCGCCGTGGATCGCGTCAGCCTGACGCTCAAACCCGGGGAAACCCTGGGTATCGTCGGGGAATCCGGGTCGGGCAAATCGACCCTCGGCCGCCTCATCCTGGGCCTGCAGCCGCCCAGCGCCGGCCGCGTTCGCATCGAGGGCGTCGATATCGCGACATTGTCGGCCGGTCCCCTGCGGCGCCTGCGCCGTCATATGCAGCCGATTTTCCAGGATCCCTATGCCTCGCTCGACCCGCGTTTCACGGTGGGCGCCAGCATCGCCGAGCCCCTGGTCGTCCACGGCATCGGCGATCGGGAGTCGCGCCGGCTTCGGGTGGCCGAGCTGCTCGATATCGTCGGCTTGGAGGGGGCCGCCGCCGGTCGCTATCCCCATGAATTCTCCGGCGGCCAGCGCCAGCGCATCGGTATCGCGCGAGCCATAGCACTGGAGCCCAAATTGATCGTCGCCGACGAACCCGTCTCCGCCCTCGACGTCTCGATCCAATCGCAGATCCTCAATCTGCTGATCGATCTCAAGGCGCGGCTCAATCTCTCCTATGTCTTCATCTCCCACGATCTTTCGGTGGTCGAACATATCAGCGACCGGGTGGCGGTGATGTATCTCGGCCGCATCGTCGAAACCGCGGACACGGCCGCGCTCTATCGACGCGCCGCACATCCCTATACCGAGGCGCTGATCTCGGCGATCCCGGAACCGAATCTGGAGCATCGGCGCGAACGCATCATCCTTTCCGGCGACGCCCCCAACCCGGAGGAACCGCCCGCGGGCTGCCCGTTCCATCCGCGTTGTCCCAAGGCCTTCGAGAGATGCCCCATCGAGGTGCCGGTGGTCGTCGATCTCGGCAGCCGATCCGCGCCCCATCTCGTCAGCTGTCATCTGCACGACATCTGACGGGCGCCGAGGATTTAGGGCTAGGGCAGAGTGCCTCTGTGCAGGCAGCGATCGAAGTCGTTGAAGGCGACCGGCAGATTTTTCGCGTTGGAACCGCCGACGCTACGTAGCCGGAAAACAGTCTATTCAAGCGGGCTCGCGGCCAGCACCCCCATGGCAACGCCCAGGCGTCCCTCATTCAGATTGCGCCGCAGATTGGCTGCCATGATCGGGAAATCGGCGCCCAGCAAAAGATGGGTGCCGAGTGGTGGTGCTGCTGCCGGCGGCGGGGCAGATTTCGCATAAAAGGCGATGGTGGCCGCCGTGCGATCCTGCCAGAAGCGCTCGCGAAAGCCGCAACGCCCAAGCAGACGACGAAGGGCCGGGCCTGCGATGAGGAAACTCTCGTCGGCCCGATCGGCCCAGGGCACCGGCAAATGCAAATCGCCTGCCGCCTCGCCGGCGAGAAGATCGTGGAAGACAAGGCGGCCCTGGGGTGCCAGCACGCGGCGCAGTTCGAGATAGAGTTGCTGCTTGCCGGCGATGTTCATGGTGGCGTGCTGGGTCCAGACGACGTCGAAAGATCCGGCGGCGAATGGCAAGGCGAGGGCATCGGCGGTTTGGAAATCGACGGCAACGCCGCTCTTCTGCGAAAGCGCGCGGGCGATGGCGATGTAGTCGGGCGAAAGATCGACGCCCGTGACGCGGGCGCCATGCTCGCGCGCGAGCAGGCGGGCGGGACCGCCGACGCCGCAGCCGACATCCAGCACCCTCTCGCCGGATTTTATCTCGCCAAAGCGGGCAAGGTCGCGGGTCGCGGCCAACCCGCCGCTGTGGAATTGGTCGAGAGGCGCCAGACCCTCGGTCGAGACGTCGTCAATCCGGCTCAGAATTTCCGCCAGGTCGGCCGACCGGCGATAGTGGTCGCTCATCTCCTTCCCCGTCTTCGTCCGTCCAGGAGCAATCTTTTTATCCGAGCCTGATCCAGGTCAACTCATGCTTATTGTGGCACAGATGAACCAGACGCGATGATGGGATGGCGGCGAAACGCCGCGCAGTCGCCATGTCGGTTGCGCCCTGGAACTTCAGCGTGCAGACGAAGTTGCGCACCATGCCGCCGGCCAACCAGTTCTCGACCAGTCTCAGAAGCCGCGCCGGATAGCAGATGACGTCGCTGAACAGCCAATCGACCGGGCCGATGGATCGGGGATCGAGCGCGAAGGCGCTCATGGCGCGAAATTCGATGCCGGGCAATGTCGCGACCGCGGGCGCCAGGCGCACCTTGTCGACGCTGATCACGCGGGCACCCAGTTTTTGCAGGGCCCAGCTCCAGCCGCCCGGGCTGCTGCCGAGATCGAGGCACAGGCTGCCGGGAACCGGCCGGCGCCCGGCAAGGGTCAAGGCCTCCCAAAGCTTGAGATAGGCGCGGTTGGGCGGGCCGGCGCGGTCTTCCACGAAACGGACCTCGCCATTGGGAAACGGGCTGGAGCAGCGGGGCGAGGCGAGGATCGTACCGGCATCGAGCAGGGTCCATGAGCCGAGCGGTGCCGCAGGCGCTGGGGCCGGAAAGACGAGGGGTTTGGCGCTGACATGGGGCAGGCGCGCGGCAATCAGACCGGCCCGGCGGTGCAATCGGCAGGCATAGAGCGCCCAATTGCGCTGCAAGGCGCGCAGGGAATTCGCGCCGTCGGCGATGGACGCGATCGGGATCCGGCGCGGCTCATGCCAGATATTGGCGGCCCAGGCGACCGGGCGGGGCGGACCCGGGGCCAGCGCCAGCCGGCCGTGCAGCTCGGCCTCTTCCCCAAGCTCGGCCAGCATGTCGGCCAGATGGTCCTCGGGCGCCAGATAGCCGGTTTGAGCGCCCTCGGTCATGGTTCACAAAAGCCGATTCGCCGCGAGATTTCAACGCCTCGAACGCCTCTACGCGGCGGTCCGGGGGCCGCTTGGCGTACAGCTTGAACACGGTCTTTGCTAGGTCGATGCCGATTACGCTAATCTCTTCCGTGGGCCTTTCCCCTTTCTACATGTCACGACATGTATGGGCCTTATGAGCCCGTTTGCCTCTGAGAGGCGAGGGGGAGGTCCACCCGATCATCGCCGGGCCCTACGACTTCTTCCCGCGGAAGACGCATGTGGATGCCCGTGCAAGCGCGGGCAGACGGTCTAGGATCCAAGTTAAAATAACCGAATCGCGGGCCCCTCTCCCGCACCGCGGTGTTTTGCACAGGGACATGGTGGACGGGTGTACGGAGACATGGTGGACACATTGCCGTAGTTAGAAGCCGTGGGAGGTTTCGATGCCGCGCCAATTTGCCGGCGACCTTCGGCAAAGCCCTCCGGATGCCGAAATCCGGCCGTGGGCCGCTCTGCGCGGACGGCCGTGCACCGGCTACAAGTTCCGGCGACATCAGCCGATCGGCCCGGTCATCGTCGATTTCGCTTGTACTAGGCACCGCCTCTTCGTCGAGGCCGACGGGGGTCGGCATAACGAGAAT
>JBGPNG010000162.1:0-5155 GCA_041487395.1 Dongiaceae bacterium | reverse complement strand
CCAGATGCTCCGCGTCGTTCGGGTGGAGGATCTCGAGCGTCGCGGCGCGCGACAGTTGTCCGGCGGCCAGCAGCAGCGCGTGGCGCTCGCCCGCGCCCTCGTGTTCGACCCCAAGCTGGTGCTGATGGATGAGCCGCTGGGCGCTCTCGACAAGCAGCTGCGCGAGCAGATGCAGCTTGAGATCAAGCATATTCACCAAGGCCTCGGGGTCACGGTCGTCTATGTCACGCACGATCAGAGCGAAGCGCTGACCATGTCGGACCGGATCGCCGTCTTCAACGACGGGATAATCCAGCAGCTGGCAAGACCGGACGATCTCTACGAGCGGCCGGAAAACGCCTTCGTCGCCCAGTTCATTGGCGAGAACAACCGGCTGCGCGGCAAAATAACGGGGATGAATGGCACCACCTGCCAGGTCGATATCCCGGGTAGCGGCACTGTCCGGGCGCTCGCCGTCAACATCAGCGGCATCGGGCAGCCGACGACCCTGTCGTTGCGGCCCGAGCGGGTGAAGATCAATCCGGCGCCGGGTACGATGCCGAATGTCTTCAGCGCCAAGGTCCAGGAGCTGATCTATCTGGGCGACCATGTGCGCACCCGAGTCGTCGTCTGCGGCCATGAAGATTTCGTGATCAAGCTTCCCAACAACGAAGGCAGCGTGCAGCTTGCCCCGGGAACCACGATCACGATCGGTTGGAAAACGGAGGATTGTCGGGCGCTGGATGCGTCTTGACGATAAACCCTAAGGCCGGCGCAAAGTTTTGCGGCGGGCCGGACGGGGTGTGACCATCGCCGCTCCCATTGTGGGACGGCACAGCAGGGAGAGACCAAACGATGAAAAAGTCCCTTATGATCGCCGGTGCCTTGGCGGTGGCCGGCATCACGGCCGCGACGATGACGCCGACAAAACCCGCCTTCGCCGGCAGCGACCTCACCATCACCTCCTGGGGCGGCGCCTATCAGGAGAGCCAGCGCAAGGCCTATTTCGAGCCTTATGCCAAACAGGCCGGCGTCAAGATCACCGAGGAAGAATACAACGGCGAGATCGCCAAGATTCGCGCCATGGTCGAGGCGAAAAGCGTCAGTTGGGACGCCGTCGACCTCGACTCGCAGACCGCGATTCAGGCCTGCGCGGAAGGGATCATCGAAACAATCGATTGGAAGAAACTAGGGTACGATCGGTCCAAGTTCGCCGGCGCCGACCTGTACGATTGCGCCGTTCCGACCATTCTTTACGCGACGGTCATCGCCTATGACACGGACAAGCTGCCGAACGGGCCAAAGACCATCGCCGACCTGTTCGACGAGCAGAAGTTCCCGGGCAAGCGCGCGCTTCAGAAGAGCCCGTTCGTCAATCTGGAATGGGCGCTTATCGCCGACGGCGTTGCGATCAAGGACGTCTACAAGGTGCTCGGCACGCCCGAAGGCGTCGATCGGGCCTTCAAGAAGCTCGATACGATCAAGAAAGATGTGGTGTGGTGGGAGGCGGGCGCCCAGCCGCCGCAACTCCTTGCCGATGGCCAGGTCGTCATGACGTCGGCGTGGAACGGGCGTATTTACAACGCCATCAAGAAGGACGGCAAGCATTTCACCATCATGTGGGATGCCCAAGGGCTCGACTGGGACCTGTGGGGAATACCGAAGGGCGATCCGAAGCTGGACGACGCCTATAAGTTCATCGCCTTTGCCAGTTCGCCCGCGGCGCAAGCTGACCAGACCCACTTCATCTCCTATGGTCCGGCCAACGCGGATGCGATTCCGAATGTCGATCCGGCGATCCTGCCGAATCTGCCGACGTCGCCGGACCATATGGGCAACGCCCTGCTGGTAAGCCCGACCTTCTGGGGCGACAAGGGCGAGGAATTGCGCAATCGCTTCAACACTTGGTTGGCGCAATAACGATGGTTGAGATGGGGAAGGTGCTTCCTTCCCCATCTCGCTTTTCCCCGCTCGCGGCCGGCGGCGTGAGTGCGGCGCGAACGGGTTGAGATCGGAACGAAGGGCAATGGCGACAACTGCGATCGATCAGATCGTGCGCACCGCCGACGGGGTTCCGCTGAAGCTGAAGCTCCAGCGCACGGAGCGGCAGCGAAAGCTGAAGGCCGTCAGCCTTGTCCTGCCGCTGTTCCTGTTCATCATCGTAGCCTTCGTCACGCCCATCTGCGTCATGCTGTTCAACGCCGTTCATGACGACGATCTGAAGGTCTTGATGCCACGAACGACCGCCGCCCTTGTCCAATGGGACGGCAAGGACTTGCCCGACGAAGCAGCTTTTGCGGCTCTGGCCGAGGACCTGAAGGATACGTGGAAAGATAAGACCGCGGCCCTCGTGGGCAAGCGGATGAACTACGAGATTTCGGGCATTCGCAGCAAAATCACGTCGAGTGCGCGCGAGATCAGCAAGGTCGAGGCCGGGCCCTACAAAGCGGCCCTCATCGCCATCAACCCCCTGTGGAGCCAGATCGACCCTTGGGCCGTGCTCAAGCGCGGCGGTTCGGCCTATACGCCCTATTACCTTTTGCGATCGCTGGATTTTCGATACGACAGCAACAACCAAGTCGTGCCGGTGCCCGCCGATGTCGCGATTTTTCGCGATATCTTTATCCGCACCATCGGAATCAGCGTGGGGGTGACTCTGGCGACCCTGCTGCTGGGCTATCCGCTCGCCTATCTTCTGGCCTCGCTGCCGGTCAGAATCAGCAATCTATTGATGATCATGGTCCTGTTGCCGTTCTGGACATCCCTGTTGGTACGCACCACCGCCTGGGTCGTGCTGCTGCAGCAGCATGGCGTGGTCAATGACGTGCTGATGGCGCTGGGCATCCTGGCCCAGCCGGCCGATCTGATATTCAACCGCGGCGGCACCGTCATCGCCATGACCCATATCCAGCTGCCCTTCACGCTGCTGCCGATCTATAGCGTCATGAAAACGATCTCGCCCAGCCACGTGCGCGCCGCCAGGTCCTTGGGCGCCGGACCGTTTTACGCTTTTTGGCGAGTCTATTTTCCGCAATCCGTCCCGGGCATCGCGGCGGGCTGTCTGCTGACCTTCATCCTGTGCCTGGGCTATTACATCACGCCGGCACTCGTGGGCGGCCCAACGGACCAGATGGTCAGCTATTTCGTCGCCCTTTACACCAATCGAGAGTTGAACTGGGGGATGGCCTCGGCGCTGGGCGCCATTCTGCTGTCGGCCACGCTCATTCTCTATTTCGTTTACAACAAACTGGTCGGCGTCGACCGCATCAAGCTGGGGTGACAAGCCGATGGCCGTTCCCGCCTATGCTTCTCCCACCGAACGAGCCTGGTACTACCTTCATCGCCTGTTCTGCGCGCTGGTGCTGCTGTTCCTGATCGCGCCGATCCTCGCCATCATTCCGCTGTCGTTCAATTCGGAACCCTATTTCACCTATCCGATGCCGGGCTTGTCGCTGCGCTGGTACCAGGACTTCCTGTTCACCGTTCGCTGGCGCAGCGCTTTGGAAAACTCCATCTTCGTGGCGGTGTCGGTGACCATCCTCTCCACATTCCTCGGCACCCTGGCCGCCCTTGGCCTCAGCCGGGCGAACTTCCCCTACCGGACCGCGGTGATGAGCATCCTGATTTCGCCGATCATCGTGCCGGTGGTGATCACGGCAGTCGGCATGTATTTCTTCTATGCCGACATCGGCCTGCTCAACAGCTATACCGGGTTGATCCTGGCCCATACGACGTTGGCCACCCCGTTCGTGGTGATCACGGTAACCGCCACATTGACCGGCTTCGATCATTCGCTCAGCCGCGCGGCGGCGGGCCTCGGCGCCCGACCCTTCACGGTATTCTTCAAAGTGATCCTGCCGCTGATCCTGCCCGGCATGATCTCCGGCTCGCTCTTCGCCTTTGGGACGTCCTTCGACGAGGTCGTCGTCGTGCTGTTCGTCGCCAGCCCCACGCAGCGCACCCTGCCCAAGGTCATGTTCGCGGGCATTCGCGAGCAGATAAGTCCGACCATCACCGCCGCGGCCACCATATTGATCCTGGTCTCCGTTGCCATGTTGACGACGGTCGAGCTGCTACGGCGGCGTTCGGAGCGTCTGCGCGGTATCCGTAACTGAGCGCCAGCATCCGCCAAGCCCGGGCAAATCTGGACTTGGTCTTCGTGGCCGCATAGATTTCGCGGCATGTATCGCGATAACAGCCTCATCCCCAGCGAGACGGTCCGGCTGGCTGCCCTCGGCCTTCTGACCGAGGGCCGGCGAAGTTATGGCGATCTGGCCAGCGAGGTGCGGCATCTGAGCGCGCGGCTCGTCGGTCCCTCGCTCGACCTGCTGGGCCCCTCCATCGAGATGTTGAAGGTGGAAGAATTGGCGTCGGGCGATGCCGCGGGATTGCTTGCCATCACGGACAAAGGTCGAGCCGAGCTGACGCGGCTGTTGAAGGCGGGGCTGCGTGGGCCCATCGGCGAGGTCAACAAGCTGATCATCGCCCTCAAGCTGCGGTTTCTCGATGCGCTCGAGGCTGAGGAACGCCTCTTGCAGGTCGAGATGCTGGCCGAAACCTTCGAGCAGGAGCTGGCCCGGCTCAGCGACCTGCGCGGCCATTTGGCCGGGCGGACAGGCCTTCTGCTGGATTGGCTGGACCATGATATTTCCCAGGTCGAGCAGCGCATCGCCTGGTTTCACCGGTTGCTGGAGCGGCTGGCCAGCCCCTTAGAATAGATGCTGACCGCCCGTGACGAAGATTTCCGTACCCGTGACATAGCTGAAATCGCCGCCGCAGAGCTGAAAGACGGCGGCGGCGACCTCATCGGGCCGACCCATCCGATGCATGGGGATGCGTGGGATGAGGCTTTCATACTCCGGGCCCACCATGGCGGTTTCGATCTCTCCCGGTGCCACAGCGTTGACGCGGACCCCGAGCCCGGCGAATTCCACCGCCATCTCGCGGGTCAGTGCCGAAAGCGCCGCCTTGGAGGTGCTATAGGCCGACCCGGCGAACGGATGGATGGCATGGCCCGCGATCGAGGTGATGTTGACGATGACGCCCTGGCCGCGATGGAGCGCCTGGGCAAAGCCCCGCGCCAATTCCAGAGGGGCAAAGAAGTTCAGCTGGAAGACATCGCGCCAACCCGCGAGGTCGCCGTTCAGGATGCCCAGCCGCTCTTTGAAGTCGGTCT
>JBGPNG010000161.1:0-5156 GCA_041487395.1 Dongiaceae bacterium | reverse complement strand
CTGTGCCTGCTCAAAACTGCAAACTGACAAGAAAGCCTGGAGATATTTGGGCCACCGCCATACCATCCTGGGCATGATTACAATTCTTTCCGCGCTCGTTTCCCTGCTCGCTTTCCGTGTTCGCTGCCGCGCCTCCCTGGAGCTTGAGCTCGTTGCACTGCGACATCAGGTGAGCGTCCTGCGGCGGCATCGCCCTGGTCGGCTTTGCCTTCGCTCCACCGATCGGCTGCTCTGGGTGTGGCTTTATCGAATCTGGCCGCAGGTTCTCAACGCCATGGTGCTGGTCAAACCAGCAACCGTAGTCCAATGGCATCGCAAGGGCTTCCGACTCTACTGGCGGTGGCGATCACGCCGTCTGGGACGGCCCAGGATGAGCGCCGAGATCCGTGGTCTGATCCGTCGCATGAGCCTGGCAAACCCACTCTGGGGGGCGCCCCGCATCCACGGCGAACTGCTCAAGCTCGGCATCGCGGTCAGCCAAGCCACGGTCGGCCGATACATGCCGTGGCGGCCCAAAGTCCCCTCCCCCACTTGGCGCGCCTTTCTGCACAGCCACATGCACGACATTGTCGCAGTCGATATGTTCGTCGTTGCAACAGCGACGTTCCGGCTTCTCTACGCCCTGGTCGTCCTCGGCCACGACCGCAGAAAGATCATTCAACTCGATGTCACCCAAAATCCCACACAAGTCTGGCTTGCGCACCAAATGACCGAGGCTTTTCCTTGGGACACGGCGCCGCACTATCTGCTGCGGGACCGGGATGCATCCTATGGTCAGGCCTTCTGCGATCGCGTCCACGCGATGGGAATCAAGCAGGTCGTTACTGCAGCGCGATCACCCTGGCAGAATGCTTACGTCGAGCGCATCATTGGCTCGATCCGCCGTGAGTGTCTCAATCACCTCATCATCTTCGACGAACTTCACTTGCGCGGTGTGCTGTCATCGTATTTTCATTATTACCACAAGACCAGAACGCATCTCTCGCTCAACAAGGATTGTCCGCAGACCCGTCCCATACACCCGCCCACCGCGGGCAAGATCTTCGCATTCCCAGAGGTCGGCGGATTGCATCATCGCTACGAACGGCGCGCCGCCTGAACTTTATCGTGGTGGCACAGACACGCCGATGCCGGATTGAAAGCTTGTTTCATGCCGCAATCGCTTCCCCCGGACGCAACAGCGTCCTCCGCAACTCAGAAAGCTCGGGGCCCAATCGTGCCGGATGTTCCACTCGGCCGATCCAATCGTCAGTCGAGATCTGCGGTAACGACCCGATTCAATGACGGGATGGATTTTTGAGCAGCGACAGCAGCCGCGCTAAGCATGAGAAAACATGGAACGACCTGGTACGGCGACATCAGCGGCTAGAACTTGACCAGTTTCCGACTCTGTGATGTACAGCCTGCGCCGATCAGCGCCGCCATAAGCAACGTTGGTTGTCGCGAAGCCAGCGCAAGAGCGAATTCGAGCAGCGGGCTCGCCGCGAGCGTCGAACAGCCAGACGCAGCCAAGGCCCAGATGAGCGACGGCAAAGCCGCCTCTGTCGTCGATGGCCAGGCCATCCGGACCGATTCCACCCGACAGCTGAATGAAGATACCCGCGCGGAAGGCCTCACCCCCATTAGTCATTGGTACGCGCCAGACGGCGTTGTTCCGAGTGACGTTGAGAAACACCGTTCGGTCATCCGTGCTCAGAGCGAGCCCGTTCGGACTCGGGATCCCGTCAAGTACGACATCCAGCGTTCCATTCGTGCGAAGCCGGTACAGGCGACCGGACGGGTCATTCAGTCCCGTGTCGCCCTGGTCGGTGAAGTAGAGATCCCCGTTACCGGCAAAGACCAAATCGTTGATGCCCTTGAAGCTCTGGTCCCGATAGGACCCTAGGACGGGGCTTACACTGCCCGACACCGAATCGAGCTGCATGATGCCATGGCGAAAATCAGCGATAAAGATGCGGCCGTCCTTGTGAATCTTAAGGCCATTGGGCTCGCCGTCATACTCTGCCACCAGCACAGGCTCGCCATCGGGCGAGATACGGAAAATGCGCCCACAAGCCACATCGACGACATAAAGATTGCCGGCACGATCGAAGGACGGTCCCTCGAGAAAGCAATCGGTCTTCTGCCCTCCTCGCACGGCTTCGATCCATCGTGATGTCCGGCCTGAGATTCGATACTTCTCCGGAATCCGCGCGAAGACAAACGTCTCAATATTGGGCGGAGGCAAGAACATTGTTCACCCTTTCCGTCCGGGCATAGAGAAGCCGATAGCGTTCAGCGAAGCATTTAGTGCCGCTTGCTGCTCTTGCGTCAACGCCACGAGCGGCGGCCGAACCGTCGCCCATTCGGAATCTTGCGTATGATGTGCGACGATTGCCTTGAGCGCCGGAATCATTGGATACTTCTGGATTGCCGTGCGCGTCTCGGTCAGCCGCTGTTGCCGAGCATCAGCGTCGCTCGACTGCCAGTTTGCGTAGAGACCATGAATCATGGCGGGGTTTACGTTCGCCGTGGCACTGATGCAGCCCACACCGCCAGCACGCATATTCGCAAGAAGAAACTCCTCGCTTCCCGCAAACACCGCGAAACCGGGAAAGGTGTCGAGCATGGCCTTGGTATTCGCCCAGTTGCCAGAACTGTCCTTGATGCCGACAATCGTGCCGGCAAAGCTCTTCAGAAGCCGTTCGATGAGGTGTAGGCCGATCGGCACTTGGGCCACGGGTGGAATGTGATACAGATAAATGCGCAACCGCGCGTCGCCTACCCGTTCGATCACTTCCGCGTAAGTTCGGAATAGCCCATCGTCGCTGACCCCCTTGTAGTAGAAGGGCGGCAGCATGAGTACGCCGGGACAGCCCAGTCTCGTTGCATGAGCTGTCAACTTCACGCTGTCGAACAGCGAACAGCAGCCGGTACCGGGCATCATAAAGGCAGGATCGATCCCCGCCGCCACAAGCCCGTCCATCAGGTCCATGCGCTCTTCGACAGTCAGGGAATTCGCTTCACTGTTCGTGCCGAAGACCGCGAGTCCACTATTCTGCGACAAGAGCCAACGGCAGTGCTCGACGAAGCGCGCGAGATCAACTGTGAGATCGCGCCGAAATGAAGTGACAACAGGAGCTAGCACGCCTCTGATCGGTCTGCCGTCAGCCATTCGCTCTATCCTTTGTTGTTCCAGGTCTCCGTTGGAAGCCCTGCCGGCGAGCCACAGGGCGCACCGGCGGAGGCGCCGTGCTTTCTCGGATGATGAGGTTGGTCATAACCTCAGTGGTGATCGGCGCCGATCCGCCAGCGATGCGCGCTAGCAGGTATTCCGCCGCGCGGCGGCCGATCTCCTCGGCAGGAACGTGCACGGTCGTCAGCGAAGGTACGATTTGACTGGCAAATTCCAGGTCATCAAAGCCCGCGATGGACAGTTGCCTCGGCACCGCGATGCCTTGCCGTCCGCATTCGATCAATGCACCGAAGGCAAGCTGATCGTTGCCACATATGATTGCCGTCGGCGGCTGCTCCGTCGCGATGAGCGCACGCAGGGCGAGTTGCCCCTCGGCGATCCGGTAGGGGCGCTCCAGCAGATGTTCCTGCGGGAGTGCTAAGTCGCGCTCCGCCAGGGCCTTTCGGATCCCGGTCACGCGAGCGGCGGCGCGATCGTTACGATAGGTCCGACCGGCGATGACGCCAATTTGACGATGGCCCAAATCGAGTAGGTGCACGGCCAATCGCCGCGCAGCCTCGCAGTTGTCGAAGCCGACGCTCGGAGTCCTCGCATCGGCGAGAGTCCAGGTAATAACATAGGGAATTTGCTGAACGCGGAGGAAGTCAGTGACGGCTGCATCGCGCGAGGAGCCGACCAGCATGATGCCATCAACGCCATGGGCGGCGAAGGAGCGGACGTGGGCGAATTCGCGGGACGGGTCATAGCCAGTGCTGGCGACCAAAAAGCTGTATCCGGCCTCCATCACGCACCGCTGCACTGCTTCCGCACCGCTGGCGAAGCCCAGATTCTCTAATGTCGGGATGATGGCGCCTATCGTCCTCGATTTCCTCGAGGCAAGCGCACGAGCCGCGCCGTTCGGGACATAGCCAAGTTCAATGGCAGCGGCCTCGATCTGGCGTAGCACCCGGTCGCTGACAGGGCCGGTGCGGGTGAGGGCGCGCGAAACCGTGGCGCCCGACACGCCGACCGCCCGCGCTATGTCGGCAACCCGCACCAGCTGAGAGCGCTTGCGATTCCGCTTGGGCCGGCCGGTGCGGGAGGGAGCACGCGTCATTCTGATATCCAATTCATCGCCGTGGCGGAAGCTCGGTTCCGAAATGTCGGATGATTGACGCCGGAATCCACAGCCAAGGATGGCCCATCACTCAATTCGGTCGGCGTCACCCTCGAACTCCTGGCTGCAAAATGGTCCACCCTGGAAGGCCCTTTCAATCACCGGCTTCGGCTCAGGCGAAGCAGAGGCAGTCAATTCAGCGGCATAGTCCTCGGCATTGTCGACCGGGTGGAAGCCAATGCGCTCGGCGCTCGGATTATTATACCAGCCACGACGATTGGCGGAGACGCCATAGACGATTTCGAAATGTACGTTCGGGGCGTCGAGGCTCCGCTGGACGAGATGGACCATGTCGCGTGGGCTGATCCAGAGGCTTAGCATCCGCACGTTTGTCGGCCTTGGACGGAATTGACCGATTCTGAGACAGACGCTGGCCACACCGTGCTTGTCAGCATAGAGACGGGCGATTGCTTCTCCGAACGCCTTACTGACGCCATAGCGCGTGTCAGGTCGCAACGGGCTGTCAGGGCCAACGACCCGTTCGCGGCGATGAAAGCCGACTACGTGGTTGGAGCTGGCGAAGACAACCCGCTTCACGCGGCAGCGCCGTGCCGCCTCATAGAGATTGTAGGTGCCGATGATATTGTTTGCGCATATATCTTCCCAGTCAGCCTCCAGCGAATTGCCGCCGAGGTGGACGATCGCATCGACATCCCGCGCCGCATGCTCGACGGCGGCGAGGTCGCGCAGATCCATGGCAATCAATTCTTCGCCGCCCTCGGCCTTGTCCATGCGATGGATGTCGGCGAGCCGCAAGAAGGCATACTGTCCTTGCAGCCCCGCTCGCAACGTCCTGCCGATGGTGCCCGCAGCCCCGGTAATGAG
>JBGPNG010000160.1:0-5172 GCA_041487395.1 Dongiaceae bacterium | reverse complement strand
ATCGTGAAGGTGTTCGCGCTCGACCGCAGCGGCGGAGAGGGGCATGGCGGTTCCTTCGTTCGATTCGTCAGGCGGCGCTGGCCGCCGGCGGCGATGGAAGCGGGGTGATCTTCAGCATCCGGATCTGGTTGCGCTGGCGCTCCAGGACCTCGAATCGGAAGCCGTGGAAGACGAAGACCTGGCCCGAATCCGGAATGCGGCGCGCCTCGTGCAGCACCAGCCCCGCCACGGTGGCGGCGACATCGTCGGGCAGGCGCCAGCCGAATTCCCGATTGAGGTCGCGAATGGTGACCGTGCCGTCAACGGTGAAGCTGCCGTCGGCTTCGCGCTTGACACCCGTCACGTCGAGGTCGTGCTCGTCCTCGATGCCGCCGACGATCTCCTCGATGATGTCTTCCAGCGTGACGATGCCCATGAGCGCGCCGTATTCGTCGACAACCAGGGCGAAATGCTCACGCCGGCTGCGGAAGGCGCGAAGCTGCGCCTGTAGCGACGTCGATTTCGGCACGAACCAGGGCGGCAGCGCCAGGGCGGCGGCATCTATTCCCTCCAGCTTGCCACCGCTTGCCTGGACCGCGCGCAACAGCGCCTTGGCGTGCAGCACGCCGATGATGTTGTCGGGATCGCCGCGCCAGACCGGCAGGCGCGTGTGGGGGCTCGCCAGCACTTCCTCGACGATCTTCTCCGGCGACTGGTCGGCATCGATGGTCGAGAGGTTGCTGCGATGAACCATGATGTCGCCGATGCTGACATCGCCGAGATCGAGAATGGAATGGAGCATGGCGCCCGATTCCTGTTTCTCGCCGGTCACCTCCGTGTGCAGGTCGATCGCGCCGCGCAGCTCCGCCTCCGCCGATTCCGCGCCGAGATTGGCCGTGACCCGGGCGCCGAGCAGCCACAGAATTCCGCGCACCAGCAGTTGCATGACCCGAATGATCGGGCTTGCCAGGCGCACCAGCAATTGCATCGCCGGCGCCACGCCCAGCGCCAGTCGATCGGCATTGTTGATGGCGTAGGTCTTCGGCATCACCTCGCCGAACACGACGATCAGCACCGTCATCACCGCCGTGGCATAGACGACGCCGCGCGAGCCGAAGATTTCGATCAGCACCCCGGTCGCCAGTGCCGAAGCCATGATGTTGACCATGTTGTTGCCGAGCAGGAGCGTGCCGATCACATGCTCCATGCGATGGCGCAGGCGGTTGACGATCCCGGCCCGGCGATTGCCTTCGCCCTCCAGCCCATGCATGCGCGGGCGCGAGGCGGCGGTCAGAGCCGTCTCGGCGGCGGCGAAGAAGGCCGAACAGCCGATCAGCAGGAGGATGATCAGGATATCCCAGATCATGCGGCAATCGCTTCCGCCAGCAGGCCTTCGACAATGTCGAGGGCGACTTCCTTGGCGAGGAACGCCTGACCGATGCCGCGAGTCAGTATGAAGGCGATGCGGCCCTGGCTCACCTTCTTGTCGCTGCGCATATGGTCGATCAGCCGATCGACGGCGAAGCTGCGGCCATCGATGGCATCGAGGCCGGTGGGCAGGCCGACGCTGGCCAGATGACGGGCGACGCGGGCGGCATCGGCCATCGCGCAGAGGCCGAGGCGGGCCGAAAGATCGAAGGCCATGACCATGCCGATGGCGACCGCCTCGCCATGCAGCAGCTCGTTGCCATAACCGCATTCGGCTTCCAGCGCGTGGCCGAAGGTATGGCCGAAATTGAGAAGCGCGCGCGCCTCCTTCTCGCGTTCGTCGGCGGCCACCACGCGTGCCTTGGCGGCGCAGGAGACGGCGACGGCGCGGCGCCGGGCCTCCAGATCACCATCGACCAATGCCGCACCATGACCCTCGAGCCAGGCGAAGAAATCGGCATCGCCGATCAGGCCGTATTTCACCACCTCGGCATAACCGGCCAGGATCTCGCGCTTCGGCAAAGTCGCCAGCGCATCCAAATCGGCCAGCACGAGCCGGGGTTGATGAAAACTTCCGATCAGATTCTTGCCTTGCGGCGTGTTGATGCCGGTCTTGCCGCCCACGGAGCTGTCGACCTGGGCCAGAAGCGTGGTCGGGATTTGCACGAAATCGATACCGCGCAGAAGGAGGCTGGCGGCAAAGCCTGTGATGTCGCCGACGACCCCGCCGCCGAGCGCGATCAGCAGGCTGCCGCGTTCGACCTGTTTGGACAGCAACTCCTCGGTGAGGTTTGCCAGATGGGCAAAATCCTTGGTCTGTTCGCCCGGCGGCAGGATCGCGGTTTCATGGGCGATGCCGGCGCGTTCCAGAGAGGCCGCCAGCATCGGCAGGTGCAATGCTGCAACATGGCTGTCGGTGATGACGAAGCTGGGGGCGCAGCTGACGAGGGGCCGGATGTGGCGGCCCGCTTCCGCGATCAACCCCGGCCCGATCAGGATGTCATAGCTGCGCGGGCCCAGATCGACCCGCAGTCGACTGTCGCTGCTCATGGCCGGGGCCTCACGACGCGGCGCGCTGGCGCGCCGGCCCGGCCGGGAGAAATGCGTCGAGAGCGGCGATGACCCGTTCCAGGGTCGCTTCCGGGGGGCCGTCGGCGCTGTCGACCGTAAGGTCGGCCTCGGCGTAGACCGGGTGGCGCTGGGCCATCAACTCGGCCAGTTTCTGGCGCGGCTCGGCAACCTGAAGCAGCGGCCGATTGCTGCGCCTGGATACCCGGCGCATGAGCAAGTCGAGGTCGGCGCGCAGCCAGACCGAGATCGCCCGCTCGTGGATGAGGGCACGGGTGCGTGCGTCCATGAAGGCACCGCCGCCGGCTGCCAGCACATGGGGTTTATCGTCCAACAGCCGGGCGATGACCCGGCGCTCCCCGTCGCGGAACGCGGCCTCGCCATGGCGCTGAAAGATCTCGGATATCGAGCAGCCGGCCGCCTGCTCGATCTCGCGGTCGGCATCGATGAAGGGTATGCCGATGCGAGAGGCCAGCCGCTTGCCGATGCAGCTCTTGCCCGCGCCCATCAGGCCGACCAGCACGATCGACCTCGACGGCAGGCTCCCGCTTGCCCCCGGCATCATTGCAACCCCGCCGCCGGGCCGATAAACTGTCGCAGATTCGCCATAGTCGAAACCTAGCATAAATCGTCGTCAATGTCGCAAGCACGGGGGCCAGCAAGGGTTGCCGCGGCGCGGCAGGGCGACGGGCACGACCAACCGGGGCGGCGCCTAAGACATGAAGCGATTGTTGTTGTCGCTGATCTTCCTGATTCTGCTCGCCGGCGCGGGCGGCGCGATATTCCTCGCTTTTTACGACATCCCTGCGCCGACGCAGCGCATGGAGGTTCCGGTCCCCAATGACAAGCTCGCGGACTAGGCTGCTGCTGACGCTTGGTCTTCTCTGCGCCGCGGGTTCCGCGGCAGCCCAGACCTCGACGGTCATCACCAACACGACGATCCCGGCCAGCCAGGCGGCACCGGCGGCAGGCACCGCGCCGCCGCCCACGGCCCAGACTCTGCCGGCCCAAACTCTGCCGGCCCAAACCATGCCGGCGCCATCTGTCGGTACCACCGGCACGACCGCCGGCGGGGTCGAGGTCGGCACCTTGGGCGACGTCACCCCGGACTATGGCGGCACGCTGGAAGAAGGCGGCGGCGGTTTTCCCATCGACATGTGGAAAGGCACCGACCGTGCCTTGGTCGAGCGGCTGCTGCCGCAACTGCCGGCGGCGGCCTCATCGCCGGCCATGCGCGATCTGACGCGCCGCCTGCTTCTGAGCAATGCGGAAGCGCCCGCCGGTAAAAGCGGCGGCGTCAATCTGTTCGGTGCCCGGGCCGACCGGCTGAGGGCCATGGGCCTCTCCGCCGATGCGGCCGCCTTGCTCGCCCTGCAGCCGGCGCGCAATGCCGATGCGCTCTCGGCCCGCCAGCGCATCGATGCTCTGTTGCTGGCCGGCGATGTGGATGGTGCCTGCAAGGCCGTCGACGATACGCGCAAGCTGGCGAGCGGCGATGCGGCTTGGCAAGAGGCGCAAGTGTTCTGCCAATTGCGGGCCGGGCAAAACGATCGAGCCGCCCTCGGCCTCGATCTGTTGCGCGAGCAGAAACAGGAAGACCCCGCTTTCTTCACCCTCGTCGACATCCTCGGCGGCAATCAGGCGGCCAAGCTCGACAGTCTGCCGGCGCCGACGGCGCTCGATCTCGCCATGCTGCGGGCCGCCCATATGCCGATCCCGCGCGATGCCGCCCAAGTGCATGATCCAGCCGTGCTTGCGATGATCGCGCGCGACGCGTCGATCGATGCGGCGATCCGGCTTGCCGCGGCCGAACAGGCGGCCGC
The DNA here is from genome assembly GCA_041487395.1 of Dongiaceae bacterium. Classification (GTDB taxonomy): domain Bacteria; phylum Pseudomonadota; class Alphaproteobacteria; order Dongiales; family Dongiaceae; genus DASXQK01. The sequence continues at coordinate 874 of JBGPNG010000160.1, read as the reverse complement.
GGCCGGCAGCCTGCCCATCGATCAGTTGCAAATGGCCTATGCCAGCGTGCCTTACGCGCCGGGCGATCTGGGCAATGCCATCGAGGTATCCTCTCACGATCCGGGTCCCGGCAGCCGCGCCATGCTGTTCCAAGCGGCCGGCACCGCCGTGCAAACGGCCCAGCGCGCCCATATCCTGCAGGCGGCCCTCGACCGGGCGCGGCGCCAGGGCGGCTATCTGCTGGCCATCCAGGCCAATCTGCAGTTCCTGCTGCCGCTGACCCCGGCGGACGATCTCATCTGGTTTGCTGCCGATGCCGGGCGGGGCCTCTACGCCTCCGGCCATTTCGAGCAGGCCAATGCCTGGCTGGCCCTGGCCGAGAGGCGGGCCGCCAGCGACCCGCAAGCGGCGGCGGCCGTCTCCTCCCTGGCGGTCTATGCCCGGATCGCCGGCGTGGGCCAACCGCTCGCCTGGGATGGGGCGGCAGTGGAAAAATGGCGCAAGGCTCAGGCCGCCAACAATCCGGCGGGCGACCCGGCGGCCAATCGGCGCATCGGCGAGACGGTGCTTCTCGCCCTTTACGCGCTCGGCCCTGACGGGCCGGGCGGGGTCAATCCAATCCTGCTCAGCCGTGCGATCTCCAGCCTGCGTCAGATCGGCCTCGATGCCGAAGCGCGCGGGATCGCCATCGAGGCGGCAATCGCCGCCGGGGTGTGATGACCGGCGCCGCGCGCGACGCGCTGCTGGAGCGCTTTCTCGAGATGCTGCTGGCCGAGCGCAATGCGGCGCGCAATACGCTCGATGCCTACAAGCGCGATCTGAAGGACCTGGGGAGGTTCCTCGCCGCGCGCGGCGTGGCCCCGGGCGAGGCCGACACGGACGCGCTGCGCGACT
>JBGPNG010000159.1:0-5175 GCA_041487395.1 Dongiaceae bacterium | reverse complement strand
TCGGCGCCGCTTCCCTGGCATATCTTTTTGGTTGCAGCGTTCTCGGCTGCGCTCCGAGAGGCTAATATGTGGGCGCGTTGGGATTGCTGGCAATGCGAGGAGGCGGCATGGAAGCCGAAGATCTGGAACCGCGCAAGAAGGCGGTGGCACCCCGCGAGCTCGATAGCCTGTCGGTCGAGGAATTGAAGGCCTATATTGCCGATCTCGAGGGCGAAATAGAACGCGTCAAGGTCAAGATCGCGGCCAAACAAGCCCATCTGGCCGGAGCGGCATCGTTGTTCAAGAAAAATTGATCGCCCAACTATCCCCAATGTTCCGGCCGGATCGCTGAATTTTCACATGCCAGTCACGGCGGGTTCATAGCCGCCCGCCTATGTTGCATTGCGGGACGCACCCTCTTACGGGTCAGCCGAGGCTGCAACCTCCTTGTCGCTCCTCTCGCGATCCCGCCTCCTTGTTGCCTCCGACATTCGTGCCGGCGGTATCTTTTTCACCCTGAAACCGGCGATTCCAGGCTTGACCCCAAGGGGAAGGCGGCCCTACCGTCTTGTTCCGGCAAGTCAGACAGCGAGGCTTCATAAAAATCGAGAGGGCCGCCGAGCCGCCGGGCCGCGCGGCCCTCCGCTTTTCTGGGATTTTGCTTCAACCCCCAGGGAAATCCGATTCAGGAATCCGACCCAGAGAATTCGACGTCCGGAGCATGGCGATGGCCGACCCCAAGCTTTTCCAGTTCGAGACGCTGAGCCTGCACGCCGGACAAAGACCGGATCCGGCCACCGGCGCGCGGGCGGTGCCGATCTATCAGACGACCTCCTACGTCTTTCGCGATGTCGACACGGCCGCCGCTTTGTTCAATCTGGAACGGGTCGGCCATATCTATTCGCGGATTTCCAATCCAACGGTCGCCGTGCTGGAAGAGCGCGTCGCGGCGCTCGAAGGCGGGGTCGGAGCCGCCGCCACCGCGAGCGGCCATGCCGCCCTCCATCTTGCCATTGCCACGCTGATGGGGGCGGGCGGCCATATCGTCGCCTCCTCGGCGCTCTACGGCGGCAGCGTCAACCTGTTCACCCACACCTTGCCGCGCTTCGGCATCACGACGAGTTTCGTCGCTCCGCGCGACATCGCCGGGTTCAAGACGGCGATAACGCCGGAGACGCGTCTTGTCTTCGCCGAGACCATCGGCAATCCGGGGCTCGAGGTGCTCGATCTCGAAGCGGTGGCGGCAATCGCTCATGAAGCGGGATTGCCGCTGTTGATCGATTCGACCTTCTCCACGCCCTATCTCAATCGGCCGTTCGAATATGGTGCCGACCTCGTGCTGCATTCGGCGACGAAATGGCTGGGGGGGCACGGTGTGGCCATCGGTGGCGTGCTGGTGGATGGCGGGCGCTTCGATTGGGAAGCCAACGCGGCCAAATTCCCCACGATCACCGAACCTTATGCCGGCTATCACGGCATCGACTTCGCCGAGGAATTCGGCCCGCAGGCCTTCATCACGAGGGCGCGGGTCGAGGGGCTGCGCGATTTCGGCGCCTGCATGAGCCCGGCCAATGCATTCCACATCCTGCAAGGGATCGAGACCCTGCCGCTGCGCATGGAGCGTCATGTGGCCAACGCCGTGGCCGCAGCCGCGGCGTTGAAGGCTCATCCGGCGGTGGCTTGGATATCGTATCCGGGCCTGCCCGAGCATCCCGATTATCGCCTGGCTCAGCGCCTGTTCCCCAAGGGCGCCGGTTCGATCATCACCTTCGGCATCAAGGGCGGGCGCGAGGCCGGGCGCAAATTCATCGAGGCGCTGACCTTGGCTTCCCATCTTGCCAACGTCGGCGATGCCAAGACGCTTGTCATCCACCCGGCCAGCACGACCCATTCCCAGATGGATGCAGCGACGCTGAAGGCCGCAGGGGTCGGCGAGGATCTGGTACGACTCTCCATCGGCCTGGAAGCGGCGAGCGACATCGTCGACGATCTGAACCAGGCCCTGCGCGCCTCGCAGAAGGGCGCCTGAGCGTGCAGTTTCGCGTCGGCGGCAAATCGGTCTTCGCTGCCACCGGGGGCCGGCCCTTCTCGGCCGACCAGCCTGTGGTGGTGATGATCCATGGCGCCGGCATGGATCATATCGTCTGGGCCCTTTGCGCGCGCAGTCTCGCGCACCGCGGACGTGCCGTTCTCGCCCCCGACCTGCCGGGCCATGGCCGGTCCGAAGGCCCGGCTTTGCCCAGCATCGGCGCCATGGCCGAATGGGTGACGATGCTGCTGGCTGCGGCCGGCGCCAGCGAGGCGACCCTGGTCGGGCACAGCATGGGTTCTCTTATCTCCTTGGAAGTCGCGGCCAGCAGGCCCAAACGAGTCCGCCGATTGGCGCTGCTGGGGGTTGCGGGGCGCATGCCGGTGCATCCCGATCTGCTGAAGGCCGCGCAAGAAAACCGTCCGCTTGCGGCCGATCTCATCGTCTCCTGGGGCCATGGTCCGGCAGGGCATTTCGGCGGCAATCCAGCACCCGGGATGTGGCGCATGGGCGCTAGCCAGCGGCTGCTGAACCGCGCGGATGAAGGTGTATTGGCGCGCGATCTGGCGGCCTGCGATGCCTACGATGCACTCGCCGCCGCGGCACGCGTTTCCTGCCCGAGCCTATTGCTCCTGGGCTCGGCCGATCGCATGACGCCACCCGGCAAAGGCAGGATGCTGGCAGATGCCCTGGCCCAATCGGAGGCAGTGGTTCTACCCGGCATCGGCCATATGATGATGAGCGAGGCGCCGGATGCGGTGATCGATGCTCTCTTGCGCTTTGCCTGAAAGACAAAGGGCCGGAGGGCTTTCGCCCTCCGGCCCCGTGCCGATCGGGCCGTGGGATCGCCGGTTAGGCGGCCTTGCCCTCGATCACCTTGCCGTCGCCGCCGCCGATCTTGATCGTGCGCGGCTTCATGGCTTCCGGGATCTCGCGGCTGAGTTCGACGCTGAGCACGCCGTTGATCAGCTTCGCGCCGACCACCTTGATGTGATCGGCCAACTCGAACCGGCGCTCGAAGGCGCGGCCCGCGATGCCCCGGTAGAGATACTTCGCCTCATCGGCCGGCTTCTCCTGCTTGCCCGAAATGAGCAGCGAATTGCCCTGTTGGGTGAGCGAGAGATCGCCCTCGCCGAAGCCCGCCACTGCCATGACGATGCGATAGGAATCATCGCCCGTCTGTTCGATGTTGTAGGGCGGATAGCTGTAGGCCCCGTCGTCGAGGCGACCGGCGCTGTCCAACAGGCGGGTCAGACGGTCGAAACCGACGGTGGACCGGAAAAGGGGAGAGAAATCGAATGTCGGCATAGCCATATCCTCCATTTGAGCAACATGGGGCGGAACGGATGTTCCGCCTGATGCCCGAGCCCGCAAGAGGCGCCCGAACAAGGTGCAGATAGGAGGGAGTTTTAGGCTTTCAAGAGGCTAGCGAACGCCGCTACGGCAGAAAAAGGGCTACTGCTTGATGCCCAGATTCTGAAAGCGCTTCTTGAATTTGGCGAGTTGTCCGCCGCTCTCGGACAGGCGGTGGACGCCGGTCCAGGCCGGGTGCGACTTGGGGTCGACTTCGAGATTGATCGTGTCGCCCGGCTTGCCCCAGGTCGAGCGCGTCTTGAAGCTCGTCCCATCCGTCATCACGACGGTGATTTCATGGTAGTTGGGGTGGATCTTTTCTTTCATGGCCCGGCTCCGCTGAAGCGGGTGGCTTATAGCGGAGGGTTCAGGCCCTGGCAAGCCCGGTATCCGTCTTGGGCAGCAGGAGCGCAAAGAAGGCCGGCAGGGCCAGCAGATATGCCGCTGCCGCCAACCACATCAAGGCCTTGAGGCCGAAGAGCACGGCGATCAGCGGCACGGCAACTGAGCCCACGACCGAGAACAAGCCGTTGATGCCCCAGGCCCAGAGGAAGAAATGGCCCTTGTCCAGGCGCGACAGCATGGCCATCCCCGTGGGGAAGGGAAATCCCATGAGGAAGGCCGGCGGCAGGAGCAGCGCCAGGCAGGCGACGATCCTGAGCCCATAGGGCCAGAGACCGATGACATCCAGGATCGGCCCCAGGATGAAGGAATAGACGAGCAGGATCGCGGCAATCGCCAGGAAGATGCGCGGCATGATCGTGCGGCAGCGCTCGAGGAAACGCCCCGAGGTCAAACTGCCGAGGCCGGAGAAGATCAACATGCCGGTAATGAGCACGGAAGCCGAGACGGTGGGATTGGCAAGCGCCAGGACGAATTTTCCGATCAGGCCCACCTCGATGACGATATAGCCCAGGCCTAGGCAGAGGAAATAGACGACGATGCCGAACTTGCCCGGCTGGCGCGAAAAGATCGTGCGCCAGCCGAACACGACCGGCGCCAGCAGCAGCACCAGGCCCAATAGAATACTTTCCGCCAGCGTGCCCCAGAGCAGCAGATAGCCCCATTCGTCGGATACCGCATCCAGCATGCCGAACACGGTCGGCAGATCGGCGATCTTGATATAGCCCGCGAAATACGGCCGGTCGTTGGTGAGCGGCGCGCCATCGAAGAGATAGCGTTGCTCGACCTCCCGCTCGTGGCCCTGGATCAGCTGATCGATGACCATGCGATAGAGGGCGCCCATGGTGAAGTCGCCCTCGGCGGTAGCACCGCTGCCAGTCCCGTCCGTGCCGGTTCCATCGCTGCCCGCCGCACCGCTTCCGCTTTGGCCCGCGGCGAGCTCCGCGCCCAGATTGCCCGAACCGGGCGCATTCGCGCCCGTGGCGGGTGCTGCGCCATCCGTGCCAGCGCCCGCCGTGCTGCTGGTGCCAGACGCGCCGCCCGGGTTGCTTCCCGGCGATCCATTCGATGTGGCGAAGAAATTGTCGCGATAGCGGGCATAGAGAATTCCGGGCGCTTGGCCGGCATAGGTCTCACCCGGTCGATAGACGACCTCGAAGGCCATCGACTTGTCATGCCGATCGAGCTTGGCGATCTCGTCCGTGGTGAAGCTGCCGCGCTTATAGAGCACGGTGATGGTGGAGAGATAGGTGTGGGCGACATAGAAGCGGTCGGCGATCTTGCCGTCGTCGATGCCGCGCGCGGCTAGCGTCATCGTGGTCAGCAGGCGGATCGCCGATTTGGGCGGATCTTCCTTGTTCCAGATGGTGACGGCAAGAATGCCGCCCGGCTTGAGCGTCCGCATGAAGCTC
>JBGPNG010000158.1:0-5182 GCA_041487395.1 Dongiaceae bacterium | reverse complement strand
GATGGCGGCCCGGCCGTCCTGCTGGGCGCCCCCTGGGTCGAGGACGGCAAGCTTTACAATGCTGCCCTTCTTCTGGCCGATGGCGAGATCCTCGGGCGTCGCTTCAAACGCGATTTGCCGAACTATGGCGTCTTCGATGAAAAGCGGCTTTTCAGCGCCGGCCTGCCGCAGGGCCCGATCAGCTTTCGCGACGTGCGCCTTGGGGTCATGGTCTGCGAGGATATGTGGACGCCGGAAACGACCGAGACGCTGGCGGAATCGGGTGCCGAGCTGCTTCTGGTTCCCAATGGCAGCCCCTACGACCATGAAAAGCACGATCAGCGCATTCAGCTTGCAGGCGCGCGCACGGTCGAATCGAGCCTGCCGGTGATATATGTCAACCAGGTGGGGGCGCAGGACGAACTCGTCTTCGACGGCGCCTCTTTCGCGCTGGATGCCGACGCGACGCTGAAGGCCCAGCTTCCCGCTTGGCGCGAGACAGTTTCGCTGACCCGCTGGAAACGCAGCAATGTCGGCTGGCGTTGTTCCGTGGGTGAGATCGTGACGCCGATTTCGGGTCTCGCGGGCATCTATCAGGCGATGATGGTGGGTTTGCGCGATTACGTGGAGAAGAACGGCTTTCCCGGCGTTGTTCTGGGTCTTTCGGGCGGCATCGATTCCGCGATCTCGGCGGCCGTCGCCGTCGATGCGCTGGGGCCGGCGCGCGTGCGTGCCGTGATGATGCCATCGCCCTATACAAGCCGGGATAGTCTGGAAGACGCCGCGGCCTGTGCCGCATCGCTTGGTATCCGTCTCGACACCGTGTCCATCGAGCCCGCGATGCGGGCCTTCGCCGATATGTTGAAGCCGATCTTCGACGGCCGCGCCCCGGACACGACCGAGGAGAACATCCAGAGCCGCGCGCGCGGAGTAACCCTGATGGCGATATCCAACAAGCTCGGCCATATGGTGCTGTCCACCGGCAACAAATCGGAGATGTCGGTGGGCTATGCCACGCTCTATGGCGACATGTGCGGTGGATATTCGGTGCTGAAGGATGTCTATAAGACGACCGTCTTCGCGCTCTCGCGCTGGCGCAATGGCCATCGGCCGGATGGTGCCGCCGGCCCCGCCGGTCCCGTCATGCCCGAACGCATCCTGACCAAGGCGCCGACGGCGGAATTGAAACCCAATCAGACCGACCGGGATTCGCTGCCGCCCTACGAGGTTCTGGATGCCATCCTGGAATGCCTGGTGGAAGGCGAGATGACGGTGGATCAGATCGCCGCCAGAGGCCATGACGCCGCCACCGTGCGCCGCGTCTGGCGCATGCTGGACGTCGCCGAATACAAGCGGCGACAGGCCCCTCCCGGCGTCAAGATCTCGCTGCGTGCCTTCGGCCGCGACCGCCGATATCCGATCACCAACGGCTTCCGTAGCTGACGCCATGTCGCCGCGCGTCCGCTTCGCGCCGAGCCCGACCGGCCGGCTCCACATCGGCAACGCCTATGTGGCGCTGGCCAATTGGCTTTTTGCGCACCGAGAGCGCGGCTGGTTCCTGCTGCGCTTCGACGATACCGATCGCGAGCGTTCGACGGCGGAATTTGCCCGGGCGATCGAGACCGATCTCAGATGGCTGGGTCTGGTCTGGGACGAGAGCGCGAACCAATCGGCTCGCCTCGATCGCTATGACGGCGCGGCGCGACGCCTTAAGAGCGAAGGTCGGCTTTATCCCTGCCATGAGACGGCAGACGAGCTTTCCCTCAAGCGCAAGCTGCAGATGCAGCGCGGCAAGCCGCCGGTCTACGACCGCGCCGCGTTGAACTTGAGCCCGGCGGAGCGGGCCGCTTTGGAGGCCGCCGGCCGCCGGCCCCATTGGCGGTTCCGGCTTTCGGGCGGCATCGCCAGCTGGTCCGATCTCGTTCGCGGACCCCAGCAGATCGACGAGGCAAGCCAGAGCGATCCCGTGCTGATCCGCGCCGACGGTACATATCTCTATTCCATGTCCTCGGTCGTGGACGATATCGATTTCGCGATTACCCATATCATCCGCGGCGCCGATCATGTGACCAATACGGGCGCGCAGATCGAACTCATCCGCGCGCTCGGCGGAGATGTTCCGGCGTTCGGCCATCTGCCGCTGCTCTCCGATGTTGCCGGCGAGGGATTGTCGAAGCGCATCGGCAGCCTTTCCCTGGGCGAGCTGCGCGAGCAAGGGATCGAAGCCTTGGCGCTGGCGAGCTACCTGTCTCGCCTCGGCGCCGGCGCCCATGAACCGCGCACAAGCCTGGACGAGATCGCCGCCGATTTCGATATCGCGCGTTTTCATGGGGGCTCGCCGCGCTTCGATCCGGCCGAGCTTCTCCATCTCAATGCCCGGCTGCTGCATCTGCTGCCCTTCGCTGTGGTTGCTGGGCGATTGCCCGAGGGCGTCGACGAACGGCTGTGGCTCGCGGTGCGCGGCAATATCCAGCGTCTGGCGGATGTCGAGTTCTGGCAGCGCGTTTGCCGTGGGGCGATCGAACCCCGTATCGAGGATGGCGAACTGACGGCAACAGCCGCAAAGCTGTTGCCGGGGGAGCCTTGGAACGAGACGACCTGTGGAAGCTGGACGGCGGCGGTCAAGCAGGCGACGGGGCGCAGCGGCCGCGCCCTTTTCCATCCGCTGCGCCTTGCCCTGACGGGGCGCGAGAATGGACCCGAGCTCAAGCTTTTGCTACCCCTTATCGGACGCGCGCGGGCATCGGCGCGGCTTGAGGGGCGAACGGGCTGACGTCATGGAAATCCATCTGCACAACACGCTGACCCGCCGGAAGGAGGAATTCCGGCCGATCGATTCGAAGAATCTGCGCATATATGTCTGCGGTCCGACGGTCTATGAGCGCGCCCATATCGGCAACGCCCGGCCGGTCGTCGTCTTCGACACGCTCTATCGTCTGCTGCGGCAGGTCTATGGCGTCAGCCATGTGACCTATGTGCGCAACATCACCGATGTGGAGGACAAGATCATCGCCGCCGCCGCCGAGCAGGGCGAGACGATCGCCGCACTCACGGAGCGCACGACGGCCGCATATCATGCCGACATGGCGGCGTTGAACGCCTTGCCGCCGGATCATGAACCGCGCGCCACGGCCTATATCGGCGAGATGGTGGCGATGATCGCCACGCTGGTCGAACGCGGCCACGCCTATGCGGCCGAGGGCCACGTGTTGTTCGATGTGCCGTCCATGCCCGACTACGGCCAGCTCGCCAAGCGCTCCCTTGACGACATGATCGCGGGCGCGCGCGTCGAGGTGGCGCCCTATAAGAAACATCCGGCGGATTTCGTGCTGTGGAAGCCGAGCGATCCCAGCCAACCCGGCTGGGACAGCCCCTGGGGCCGCGGCCGGCCGGGCTGGCATATCGAATGCTCGGCCATGGCGGCGGCGCGCCTTGGCCCTACCTTCGACATCCATGGCGGCGGCATCGACCTGATCTTCCCGCATCATGAAAACGAAATTGCCCAGAGCCGCTGCGCCCATGACGGCGCACCGCTGGCGCGGATCTGGATGCATAACGGCTTCGTTCAGGTGAACGGCGAGAAGATGTCGAAGTCTCTCGGCAATTTCTTCACCGTGCGCGAGCTGCTGGATGAAGGCTTCAAGGGCGAAGCGCTGCGCCTTGCCCTGCTGGCGGCCCATTACACGCAACCGCTCGACTTCACGCGCGAGGGCCTGCGCGAGGCGACTTTACAGCTCGACCGGTTCTATCTGGCCCTCAAGCGCGCCGGGGAGGGGCCGGTTCCGACCGAGATGCCACCCAGCGATGTCCTGGCGGCGCTGGCCGACGATCTGAATACGCCCCTGGCGCTTTCCCATCTGCATGAGGCGGCAACGCGCCTCAACAAGGCGGCGAGCCAGGCCGACATGGCAAAGGCCAAGGCGGATCTGCTCGCCGGCGGCGCGCTGCTCGGGCTCCTGCAGCAGCGCCCGGCCGACTGGCTGCAAGGCAAAGCCGGTGCCGGCCCCGATGCCGACGTCATCGCGAGGCGGATCGCCGAGCGCCTGGCTGCCCGCAAGGCACGGGATTTCGCCAAGGCCGATCGCATCCGCGACGAACTCGCTGCCCAAGGCGTTGTTCTGGAGGACGGGCCCAAGGGTACCAGCTGGCGCCGGGCGGGTTGATTTCGCCTGGTTAGGAACGTGCGGTGAGCGCCAGACGCAACGCCAGCGATGCCAAAATCCCAGCGCTCACCCGTCTGAGCCAACGCGCCGCGGCCGACGAACCGGCGACGGCGCGCCCGGCGCGCGCCGTGACGACCGCGATGGCGCCATTGACGATCGTGCTGCTGAGGCAAAAGAGCGCCCCCAGCGTCAGCATTTGCCCTGTCGCCGAGCCGCGCGACGGGTCGACGAACTGCGGCAGGAAGGCCAGGATGAAAAGCGCCACCTTCGGGTTCAACACATTGGTCACCACGCCCTGGAGGAAAATACGGGCCGTGCCAGCGGCGGCGGAGATCTGGCCGGTCGTGCCGCCGCCATCTCGCAGCAGGCGCCAGGCGATGAACAGAAGATAGCCGGCACCCGCATATTGCAGCAGGCGGAAGGCCAGCGGCGAATGGGCGAGCAGGGCCGCGAGGCCCAGGGTCGCCAGGCAAATATGCACGAGGCAACCGGCGGTGATGGCAAGTGCCGAGACGATTCCGGCCTTGCGCCCCTGGCCCAGGCTGCGGGCCACGACATAGGCCATATCCGCACCCGGCGTGAAATTGAGCGCTAATGTCGCGGCCAGGAAGGCGAACAGAACCGAAGCTTGCGGCATGAGCGACTCCCACGCGCCGGTTGACGGCCGATCATCGGCCAAGGCAGTAATAGCGGTCAGGCTCTTGGAACTCGCAGAGCGCCTCATGCTTCGACAAGCTCAGCATGAGATCCTCATCCCGAGCCTGACCGAGGACGAGAATCGCACGATAGAAACCGATCATGGCCGCCGACGACAAACGCGTCTACATCTTCGACACTACGTTGCGCGACGGCGCCCAGACCCAGGGCGTCGATTTCGGCGTCGGCGACAAGCTCGCCATCGCGCAGGCATTGGACAAGCTGGGCGTGGACTATATCGAGGGCGGCTGGCCCGGCGCGAACCCGACGGACGATGCCTTCTTTGCCGAGCCGCCGGCGCTGAAGCGGGCAAAGCTGGTCGCCTTCGGCATGACGCGCCGGCT
>JBGPNG010000157.1:0-5185 GCA_041487395.1 Dongiaceae bacterium | reverse complement strand
GGAAGCCTTGGCGCTGCGCGCGCTGGCCCATATCGTCGGCGACGAGATCCTGCTGCCGCGATTCTTGGCGCTGTCCGGGCTGGATGGGGCACTTCTGCGAGAGCGGGCCGCGGAACCGGCGGTCCTCGGCGGCGTGCTGGATTTCGTGCTGGGCGACGAGCGGCTGGTCACCAGCCTGGCGGAGAGCTTCGACTTGCCGGCCGAGGCCTTCGCGCGGGCCCGGCGCAAACTGCCCGGCGCCGCGCCGGCAGATTGACGCTGCAACGGCGCGCCGCTCGATTTCCTAAGCAGTGATTTGTTGAACGGGCCACGCTTCTCCGTCATGCCTGTGACGGGGTACGGGCATGACGATTGGAAAGCCTAGCCTTGCCAATTGTGGCTCAATCAAGTGAATCCTGCTTAAGGCCCCGCCGCGAGGCCCACTTTCGGCGACTCCAGAATGCGTTGCGCGCGGGCTTCCGCGCCCGAGGGCAGCGGGTCCGTCGGATCGAGCACCCAGGCCGCGATATCGCGGCGCACGATGTCGGCGTTCAAGTCGCGCAGCAGCATGTGATAGCCCTGGGAATAAACCGCGACGCGCGGTCCGTCCGCCCCTTGCGGCAGGCGGCGCAGCATCGCGGCGGCGGCATCGTCGTCGATCACCTGCTCATGGGCGCCATAAAGCACAAGGGTGTGGCGCGGCATGCGGGGTGCCGCCGCCCAGGCCCTGTCCATCAAGCTCACCAGCCCATAGACAGAGTCGATCCGCGACGCCTTGATGATCAATGGGTCGCGGAAGAGTTTATCCAGCATCTCGCGGTTGTCCGACGGCTCGATGCGCAAGCCCCGCCCGTCGAGCGTGTACCAGGGAATGACATGGGCGAAGAACCAGAGTCCGCCGCTTGTCACCGGGCCCAGGTTCTCGCGGCTCCAGACGGCCGGCGCCACGAGGATCAAGCCGTCGGCCGGCGGCGGATCGCCGTCGGCCGCGGCACTCATCACCACGGCCCCGCCCATGCTCTCGCCCAGCAGAAACAGCGGTGGCTGCGCATAGCGCTGACGAAGCAGGCGCGCCGCCGCCGTCACATCGGCGATCATGCGCTGGTCGCCGGCCCAGAGCCCGTGATGGGGCGTCTCGCCGAAGCCGCGCTGGTCATAGGCGTAGGTCTCGATTCCGAGCTTGGCCCAGGCCTTGGCCGAATCGGTGAAAGCCTCGCTGTAGTCGTTGAAGCCATGGACCGCGAGGATCACGGCCTTGGTCTTGCCTTCCGCCTGCCAATGGCGCAACGGCAGGGCCACGCCATCATCCATCACCAGCCGGTCGGCGCCGAAGGCGGGCGTGGTCACCACGGGCCCGAGCGGCTGGAGCTTGGGCGCGCAGGCAGAAAGCAGCAGGGACAGCATGGTCACCGACAGCATGGTTATGAGGTGAAGAGGGCGCAATCGCTTCAATTCCCCGGTTCCGTGGGCCGATCGCCCCGGGTCAATTGCAGAAATATGTCTTCGAGATCGGCTTCCAAGGTGGAGAGATCGACGATCTCGAGGCCGGCCGCATGGATGGCGGCGAGGATCTCGGCCACGCGGGCGCGGCTTGGCTGGTAACGCACGGCGAGGCGCCGCGGATCTTTCAGCACCGTATCGAAAGCGCCCAATTGCGCAGGCACGGCCGCCAGATCCCGGTCGACGACGATGGAAATTTCCTTGGCATCGAGCCGGCGCAACAACGCGGCCGTGGTGTCGCAGGCGATGACCCGGCCGTGATTGATGATCGCGATGCGATCGCAGAGCAGCTCCGCCTCTTCCAGATAATGCGTCGTCAGCAACACGGTCACTCCCCCGGCATTGAGCTCGCGGACGTAACGCCAAAGCTGGTGGCGCAGTTCCACGTCGACGCCGGCCGTCGGTTCGTCCAACACCAGCACCGGCGGATTATGGACCAGGGCCTTGGCGACCAATAGGCGCCGGCGCATGCCGCCGGAAAGGGTGCGCGCATAGGCCTCCGACCTGTCGCTGAGGCCGACGGCTTCCAGGATCTCGGCCGTGCGCCTTTCGCGCTTGGGCACGCCATAGAGGCCGGCCTGGAGATCGAGCAGCTCGCGCGGCGTGAAGAAGGGGTCGATGTTCAGTTCCTGGGGCACCACGCCGATGGCGCTGGCCACCTCGCGCGACCGGCGGTCGAGATCGAACCCCCAGACCGCCACCTCGCCCGCCGTCTTGTTCACCAGCTGGGCCAGGATATTTATCAGCGTCGATTTGCCGGCGCCGTTCGGCCCCAGCAGGCCGAACAGGCTGCCGCGCGGAATCGCCAGATCGACGCCCTTCAGCGCCTCCTTGGCCGGGCGCTTGCCGCTGGCCGCATAGGTCTTATCGAGGCCGCGTAGTGTCACGGCGTCGGCAGGAAGTACCTGGATATCCGGCATGGGGCCTATCGGACATATGGGCGACAGCGGGGGCGACAGCGGGGGTGACAGCGGGTTGATCCGCGCCCTGTGCCATGCCTATCATCCGCGCCGATTTCAGGTCAATCGCCGGACGAGACAAACATGCAGCCCCCGGAAGTCATCGAGGTCGAAAAAGAGCAAATCGGCTGCGACGGGGGCGAAGGCGCACTCGGTCACCCGCTGGTCTATCTGACGCTCGATTCCACCGGCAAGGTCGATTGCCCCTATTGCGGCCGGCGCTTCATCCGCGGAGGCAGGGCGAAAGCCAGCGAGTCCCACTGAGCCTGCCGACCGTCGCCCCCGGCCAAGCTCCTAGGGGCTTGCGCCCCCCGGGGCGGCCAGGGGCTTGTGCCGGAAGGCTTATTTCCCTTTCGGGAGCGGCAGCGAGGGTGCAGCCGAACCTGCCAGGGCCATGGCTTTCATGGCTTCCGCCGGGGTCAGCAGCTTGGTCGTGGTCATGTCGCTCACATGGCCGCCGGCGGCCACGGCCATGCTGCAGGCCGTTGCGGATTCGTCGTTGGGAAACTCCATGATCGCGACGAAATCATAATGGCCAAGGCTCATGAAATATTGCAGCAGCTTGCCGCCCGATGCCTTGCCGACGGCGGCTGCCGCCTTCGACCGATCTTCCGGCCTGGCGATCAGATTCTTGATGGCGCCGTGGGTGTAGCGCCCTTGAAGCATGTAATGGCCCATGGATTGCTCCCTGTGGTTGAGATTGCCCTCCCCAATGGGCATCCCCCTTTTTTCCCCACTGCCATTTTATCATGGCGCCACCGGGAGGGGCGGATTTTCGGGTAGATCGGGCGAATTTACTTGGCTAGCGGCCTGTCGGGGACCCAGACATAGCCATCGGGATCGACGATGTAGGATTCGCGCAAGCCGTGGGGCTTGTCGGCCGCTTCGGCCAGCACGGTATAGCCATGCCGGGCCGCTGCCGCCGCGGCCTTGTCGGGATCGTGATCGTGCAGGCGAAGCTCGACCCCGGCGCCGCGCACCGCGCCATCCCCCGTCAAGCCCAACAGCGGATGGCTGCCATAGGTGTGATCGGCATGGAGCATCCATTCGCTGCGCTCGCCATGACGCAGGACGGCGAAATCCGGATCGGCATAGATCACGCTGGCGCCCAGCACCTCACGCGCGAAGGCGACCGAACGGGCCACGTCCTTGACCAGCAAATTGACCTGAAAGCCGCGCAACGAACGGCCGTAGTCGGGCGGCGACATCCAAGGCACTTGATCGCCGCGCTTGCTCGCCATGCGATCTCTCCCCCCAATCGGTGCAGCGTCCGAAGCAAAGCAGCGCGCCCCAACCCTGACAAGGGCTAGCCCGAAACTTTCATGGGAACCACACGCGCCTGCTGACGATGCGATGGCGGCAGAAAGACGTGGACACCCGCCCAAGCGCAGGCATGACAACCGTTGAGTTGAAGTAAATACGCCGTCATGCCCGGGGCCGGCCAACGGCCGGAGCCCGGGTATCTACCGTGGACGAAATCAAGCGGCATAGAGTTTCCAAGGTTGCTGGTCTCGGCCTCTGGCGCGCCTGTTCATGACAGCATTGGAAGTCGCAGCTGCTTCCACCCCCTCACCCTACCCTCTCCCCCAGGAAATCCTGGGGGAGAGGCGATTCTTTTTCCTCCCTCGCCCTCCCGTCGCGGGAGGGAGAGGGTTGGGGTGAGGGTGGGCATCGCTGCCGTTGCCCCAAGCTGAACTTCATTTTCTTGCGTCACGCCCGCCCGAGCGCAGGCATGATGGCGTTGCTGGATGACCGCTCGGCTTGATTCGCGCTTGCCTTTCTGCCGTAATTCCGAACCAAGAGAATTATGGCTGGGAGGCTTTGCGCCGTCATGTCCGACAACGAGATTTTTCCCGTGCCCGCGGCTCTCGCCCGCAAGGCCTGGATCGACGCAGGCAAATACCGGCGGCTTTACGAGGCCTCCATCGCCGACCCGGCCAAATTCTGGGGCGATGAGGGCAAGCGGCTGCAATGGATCAAGCCCTATACCAAGGTGAAGGACGTCGACTACACCGGCGATATTCGCATCCGTTGGTATTACGACGGCACGCTGAACGTCTCGGCGAATTGCCTCGATCGGCATCTGGCGATGCGCGCCGATGAGGCGGCAATCATCTGGGAAGGCGACGATCCGGGCGAGCAGAAACACATCAGCTATGGCCAAGCCTATGAGGAGGTCTGTCGCCTCGCCAATGTGCTGAAGTCGCGCGGCGTCAAGAAGGGCGACCGCGTCACCATCTACATGCCCATGATTCCGGAGATCGCCTTCGCCATGCTGGCCTGCGCGCGCATCGGGGCGGTTCACAGCGTTGTTTTCGGCGGCTTCTCGCCGGAGAGCCTGGTGGGCCGTATCCATGATTGCGATTCCAACTGCCTCATCACCGCCGACGAAGGCTTGCGCGGCGGCAAGAAGATTCCCTTGAAGACCAACGCGGATGAGGCGCTGACGCGCTGCCCCTCGATCAAGACCTGCATCGTGGTGCGCCGCACCGGGGGTGCCATCAAATGGGTGGCGGGCCGCGACGTCTGGTATCACGAGGCGATGGCGGAGGCTTCCGACGATTGCCCGCCGGAGGAGATGAATGCCGAGGACCCGCTCTTCATCCTCTACACCTCCGGCTCGACCGGAAAGCCGAAGGGCGTACTGCATACCAGCGGCGGCTATTTGGTCTATGCCGCATACACGCATCAGATCGTCTTCGATTACCACGACGGGGAAATCTTTTGGTGCACCGCCGATGTCGGCT
>JBGPNG010000156.1:0-5201 GCA_041487395.1 Dongiaceae bacterium | reverse complement strand
TTGGCGTCTCGGCTGGATGGTGATGCCTGTCGGTCTTGCCCCCGTCATCGAGCGGCTGCTGGAATTCAACACCAGCGGCGGGCAAGCCTTCTTGCAGCGCGCGGGGGTCGCCGCGATCGAGCAGGGCGAGGCTTTCGTTGCCGAGCAGATCGAGCGCTATCGCGCCGGGCGCGATCTGGTGACCCAGCGCCTGGGCGGCATGAATCGGGTGCGGCTGACGCGCACGGACGCCTCGTTCTATCTGATGTTCCAGGTGGAGGGCGAAGCCGACTCCTATGCGCTCGCGCTACGCCTGGTGGATGGAGCCCGCGTCGGCTTAGCGCCCGGCAGCGCGTTCGGCACGGGCGGCGAGGGATATCTGCGCCTCTGCTTTGCCGCCAGCACGGCCCGATTGGGCCACGCCATGGATCGCCTGGAGCGATTCCTAAACTGATCTAATTCAGCCTGTCGGGTCTGCGCGTCCGATCCCGGCCTCGTCCAGCAGCCAGTTGCGAAAGGCCACGATCTTCGGCCGATCGGCGGTCAACTCCGGCGCCACGACGTAATAAGCGTAGTCGGTCGGCAATGTGATGTCGAACGGCTTGACGAGCCGGCCCGCCACCAGATCGTCGCGCGCCAGCGTATTCTGGCTGAGGCCCACGCCCAGCCCGTCGATGGCGGCCTGCAGCATCAGGTTCGCATAATTGAAGCTGAGCCCATGTTGCGGCACGACATCGACGACCCCGGCGGCATCCAGCCAGAGCTGCCAGAAATCGAGCCGCCAGTCGTAATCGGTCAGCAGCGTATGATGGCGGAGATCCGCGACCGTCTTCAGCGGAATCGGCCCTTCGAGCAGTTTCGGGCTGCACACCGGAAACATGCTCTCGCGCATCAGCAGCTCGACGCGCAGATCGTCCGCCCAGCGGCCGCGGCCGTAGCGCACGGCGATATCAACGTCGTCGCGATCGAAATCGGTCAATTGCGAGGTCGCCGAGATGCGCACGTCGATGTCGGGATGGCGCTCGCGGAATCGGCGCAGCCGCGGCACCAGCCATTTGCCGGCAAAGGAGGGCATGACGCTGACGGTCAGGGGGCCGCTGCGCTCCTTGGCGCGCAGGCGGCGAGTAGCTTCGCCCAGGCGCTGAAAGGATTCCCGGACCGGCTTCAGATAGGCCTGCCCCGAATCGGTCAACACCAAACCGCGGTTGATGCGGCGGAAAAGGGTGACGCCAAGCCAGTCTTCCAGGGCTTTGATCTGATGGCTGACGGCGCTGTGGGTCACGTTCAACTCGGCCGCCGCCTTGGTGAAGCTGAGATGTCGGGCGGCGACCTCGAAACTGCGCAAGGCGTTCAATGGCGGCAGGCGTTCGGCCATCTGGGCTACCTGTTAGTTTTTCTAACAAAACATATGAGAAACGATCGTTTGAGAGCAAGCCCCTTCGATGCCAAATTCTCCCCATCAGCATAGCCCACGCTGATTGACCAATGGAGGATTGTTATGAACCAGATCTGCACAAACGAAGCGGTAACCCGGGCTTCCCAGGCCCCCAGTCGCCCTTGGACACGTTTTGTTCAATTGGTCGATGGCAGTTTGGAGCTCGTGGCCGACGGTCTCCTCACCTGGCAGCGGCGCCACAAGGACCGCATGCATTTGATGGCCCTCGACGACCGGATGCTGCGCGATATCGGCATCAGCCAGGCCGATGTCGAGCGCGAGGTTTCCAAGCCGTTCTGGAAGCCGTGATCGGGCGGGAGATCTGAAGCAGGAGGCGCCGATGGATGCCGTCTATTTCCTTCAATTGGCCGAATACAACGCCTGGGCCAATGGGAGGATCTACGCGGCGGCGGCCGAGCTCTCCGATGGGGAGCGCAAGGCCGAGCGGCCCTCCTTCTTCGGCTCGATCCACGCCACGCTCAACCACATCCTGGCGGGCGACCGGCTCTGGCTGGCCCGCCTCATGGGCGGCGAGCATGGCATCGTCCGGCTCGATCAACAGCTCTACGTCGATTTCGAGGAACTACGCGCCGCGCGCTTGACCGAGGACGAGCGTCTCATCGCCGTCGTCGCCAGCTTTGACGAATCCGATCTTGCCGGCAGGCTCAGCTATCGCAACATGGCCGGCGAGGAAAAGCGCTTGCCGATCGCCCAGGTGCTGGGCCATATGTTCAACCATCAGACCCATCACCGCGGGCAAATCCACGGCCTGATTTCGGCCACGTCCGTCGCCCCGCCGTTTCCCGATCTGATCCATCTGAACTGGGACGAGTCTGCCGCCCGGCGGCCCGAAGGCCGTCTGGAAGACAGGACGATCGGGCGGCTCTTCCTCTAGCGACCCGCGGCGCGGCGATAGACCCACACACTGGCCGGCGGCAGATTGGCGGCGACGCGCCGAGCCACCGAACCGTGGACGCCGTGCCGCCGGCGGCCGACCGGCGAGAAGGGCCCATAGGTGAACTGGATGAAGGGCGCGCCCGGCGACAGCAAAGCGAAAGCGCTGCGCACGATCTCGTCCTGGATGTGGCGTGGAATCGAGAGCAGCGGCAGGCCGGAGACGACGGCCGCGGCATGATCGATGCCGAGCGGTCGAAGCGCTTCCTTCAGTTTCGAGGCATCGCCCAAGACGATCCGCAATTGCGGATAGCGCTCGCTCAACAGGCGATGCAGGACAGGGTCGCGCTCCACCACCACCAGCCGGGAGGGCGCGATGCCGGCCCGCAGCAAGGCATCGGTGATGACCCCGGTGCCTCCGCCCAGTTCGATCACCGGCGAATGGCTGCCCGCGGGCACCAGCCGCGCCATGGCATCGGCGAGGCGCCGGCTGCTCGGCACGATGGCGCCGATGCGCCGCGGATTGCGCAGCCACAGGCGAAAGAACAGGCGTTGCTCGCGTGAGATCATCGGCCGGCACTTGCGCTTGTCATGCTTGCTCCCTAGTGGTTCGATGCCGACGGATGACTCCCATCCGTTGGCTGAATCGACCCACTAATTATTTGATCCGGTGGTCTGATTCACCTGACGCTTCGGCAGGAAGCGTTAGGATCAGACCACTGGCTGTGCCCACCTCAATCGAATCGCCGGCGAATCGTCATCCGCCCGATCCCGTTCATCACCTTGTAGAGCCTGGCGAAGGCCGCGTCGAAGGCAGCGGGTGCCCCGCGCGCGCCAAGCTCGGATGCCAGCATCTGCTGCAGATCGGCAAGCGATCGGCGGCCGTCGATGCGCGCCAGAATCGGCGCCGCCAGCCGCGGCAAGTGAAAGCCGATTTTAAGCCCATCGATGGCAAAGGCGATGCGATCGTCTTTGATGGCTTCGGCGATCGCGGGGCCATCGTCGTGGCGCAGCAGCGGAATGACGGAAGGATCGTCGGGTCGCGCCAGCGCCATTTCGGCACGGCCGGATGCCACGACATAACAGACATGCGACTTGATATTGCCGGCGAGCAGCTCGGCGAAGCTCGCCCGCGCCAGCGGCGGCAGCGCCGCCAGTCTGGTCTTCAGTTTTACGTCGCTCACATAACTGTCGGGGTCGTAGCGCCAGGGATCGATGAAAGAGACGATCTCCAAGCCCGCCCCCGTCACGAGATCGGCAACCTCGCCCACCGTGAAGGCGCGGTCGCAGGAATGGAGCAGCAGATCGAAGATCGCCGCATCTTCGCCGCGCCGATAATCGCCGATGGCCGGATTGCGGGCGAGCCAGTTGGTTTCCGGCAATTCGGCCATCAGGCGTTTTGCCAGATCGATGCGGGTCGCCGGCGCTGCATCGCCCGCCGCCAGCATCCTCAACATGGCCTGGGCGTGATAGACGCCGCCGCGTCCGAGCGCGCCATACAACATCAGGCCCATGCCGCCGTCCGGCGCCAGCACGGATTTGAGCGCGGCCAAACCCGCCGCGGGGTCCTGCAGATGATGCAGCACGCCGCAGCAATCGATGTAGTCGAACAAGCCGAGGTCGAGTTTGGGAAGATCGAGCAGCGAACCGGTGACGAATCGGATATTGGCAATCGCGCGAACGCGGGCGCGCGATTCGGCGATGTGCCGCGATGCGCTCGAAAGGTCGAGATAGACGATCTCCGCCGGGCAGCTTCGGTCGGCCAGATTCTGCGCCAGCAGGATCAACCCGTCACCGGTGCCCCCGCCCGCGATGAGGGCCCGGAACGGCCGGGTGAAGTCGCGCCGCCCGCCGAAGATATAATGGTCGACTTCCTTCAGATTGCTGGGCGAGCCGTCGACGAGGCGCGTCTTCTCATCCTGCGGATTGCGCGCGGGATAGGGATAGGCCTCGTATTGGGCGGCGACCGGATCGCTCATTGGATGCCGGTGGTGAGCACGATCTTGCCCGTCGCCCGGCGTTCGGCAATTTCCCGCAGCGCCGTCTTGGCCTCTGCCAGATCGTAGAGCGCCGAGATGCGGGGCTTCAACAGGCCCGCCTCCCACCAGCCGAACATCTGGGCCAAGGCCCCGGGCAGCAGATCGGGGCGCTGATGGCGATATGAGCCCCAGTAGAGGCCATGCACCGACAGGTTCTTCACCAGCAATATATTGGCGGGGATCTGTTGCACCTTGCCGCCGGCGAATCCCACGACGATGAGCCGCCCATTCCATTTGACCGAGCGCATGGCAATATCGAAATGCTCGCCGCCGACGGGGTCATAGACCACGTCCACGCCGGCCCCATCGGTGATCTCGCGCAGCCGGGCGCGGAGATTCTCCGCCCGGTAATCGATCAGGAAATCGGCGCCATGGGCCTTGGCGATGGCGAGCTTTTCCTCGCCTCCGGCACAGGCGATGACCCGGGCGCCGAGCGCCTTGCCGGTCTCAACGCCGGTCAGCCCGACGCCGCCCGCCGCCCCCAGCACCAGCAGCAGTTCGCCCGGTTTCAACCCGGCGCGCCAGACGAGCGCGCCATGGGCCGTGCCATAGGCGATGGCGAAGCCCGCGGCCGTGGTGAAATCCATGGCGGCGGGCAGCGGGAAAACTTCCGTTTCGCCCGCAAGCACCGCCTCGGCGAAGCCTCCGCGATCGAGCACGGCCAGCACCCGGTCATCCGGTCTGACGCGCGTGACCCCGGATCCGACCGCCGTCACCCGGCCCGCGACTTCGAAGCCCGGCGTGAAGGGCGGGATCGGGCGATCCTGATATTTGCCGGCGACCATCAATGTATCGGCGAAATTCACCCCGGCGGCGGCAACCGCTATGACGACCTGACCCGGCCCTGGTTCGCA
>JBGPNG010000155.1:0-5222 GCA_041487395.1 Dongiaceae bacterium | reverse complement strand
CGAGGGTTTCCAGGAGCAATACGTCTCGATGGTCAAGAAGCTGACCACCAAGCCAGTGGTCGGCGTTGGCCGCTTCACCTCCCCCGATGTCATGATCTCCCAGATCACGCGCGGCGTGCTCGATTTCATCGGCGCGGCGCGGCCGTCCATCGCCGATCCCTGGCTGCCGCGCAAGATCGCCGAAGGCCGCGAGGACGAGATCCGCGAATGCATCGGCTGCAACATCTGTCGCGCCCACAACAACATCGGCGTGGCGCTGCGCTGTACCCAGAACCCGACCATGGGCGAAGAATATCGCCGGGGCTGGCATCCGGAGCAGGTGCCGCCGGCCCGCAAATACAAGGACGATTCGATCCTGGTGATCGGGGCGGGGCCCGCCGGGCTCGAATGCGCCATGACGCTGGGCAAGCGCGGATACCGCGTCATGGTGGCCGAGGCGCGGCGAGAACTCGGGGGAAGGGTCAGCCTGGAGAGCCGTCTGCCGGGGCTTTCGAGCTGGGCCCGCGTGCGCGACTACCGCCTGGGCCAGATCGCCAAGCTCGCGAATATCGAGGTGTTCCGGGAAAGCGAGATGTCGGCCGCCGATGTCGCCACCATGGAATGCCGCCATGTCGTGCTGGCGACCGGCGCGCACTGGCGGCGGGACGGGACCGGGCACACGGTTCGTCGGCCCGTCGTGGCCGGCGATGCGCCGAGGATCTGGACGCCGGACGACATCCTCGCGGGCCGGCTCCCCGACGGCCATGTCGTCATCTACGACGACGATCAGTACTACATGGCTGGCGTCATCGCCGAAAAGCTTAGCCAAGCCGGCCGCAAGATCACCTTCGTCACGCCCGGTATCGAGGTTTCGAGCTGGACGGTCATGACCGACGAGCAGATGCGGATTCAGAGCCGCATGATGGCGGCCGGCGTCACGATCCATCTGGCTCGGCGCCTGACGGGATGGGACGGCGCCACGGTCCGCTTCGCCAGCATCTACGACGGCTCGGCCCTCGCGGTCGCGGGCGACGCCCTGCTGATCGCAGGCGCCCGGCAGATGAACGATGGCTTGGAACGAGAGCTGTTGGCCCTGCGGGTTGCGGGCAAACTGCCCCGGCTCGCCACTATTCGCTCCATCGGTGATTGCTATGTGCCGGGCGCGATCTACAACGCCGTCTACGCCGGGCATCGCCTTGCCCGGGAATTCGATGAGACGATTGACCGCGATGCTGTGGGTTACATCCGCGAACGGGCATCGGTCGACTGAGGAGCCGGGCAGGTGGAGGCCACCATGACTGAAACCGTGAAGATGGAGCCGGGCAGGGCACGGCGGCGCGATCGCAGCGCACGCAGGGCCGGCTTGCGCCAATTGCCTTTCGCTCGCGTGCGCAACCCCTATCGTCCGGTCGAGCTGATGAGCGCCGATCAGATCGAGGCGATTCACAACGCATCGCTGCGCCTTCTGGCCGAGGTGGGCGTCGAGGTGCTGCATGAGGAGAGTCGGCAGCTGCTGCGCCAAGGCGGCGCCATCGTCGACGAATCGAATATGCGCGTGCGCTGCGATCCGGCAATGATCGAAGAACTGGTTGCCCAGGCGCCGTCGGTTTTTACGTTGCGTGCCCGCGATCGCGGAAAGGATCTGGAGATCGGCGGCGATCATGTGGTCTTCACGGCCGTCGGCGGACCGGCCTTTGCCAACGATCTCGACCGCGGCCGGCGCGCCGGTACCTATGCCGACATGTGCGACTACATCAAGCTGGTCCATCAGCTGAACGTCATCCATCAGGAAGGTGGCGGGCCCATCGAGCCGACCGACTTGCCCGCCAACAGCCGGCATCTCGATTTCCTCGAAGCGGCTCTGACGCTGACCGACAAATCCTGCCAATCCTGGGGCCTAGGCGGCTATCGAGCCCGCGACTGCCTCGACATGAGTTGCATCGCCTTCGGTGTGCCGCGCGACGAGATGCATCGTCAGGTCATCGCCGTCACCGTCATCAACGCGAATTCGCCCATGCGCCTGGATGGGCCGATGGGGGAGGGGCTGGTGGAAATGGCGCGCGCAGGCCAGGCGAATGTGCTGACGCCCTTTACGCTTGCCGGCGCCATGAGCCCGATCACCCTGGTGGGGGCGCTCGCCCAGCAGAATGCCGAAGCCCTGTTCATGGTGGCCTTGACCCAGCTCGTGCGCGCCGGGGCGCCGGTGCTCTATGGCGGCTTCACTTCCAACGTGGATATGCGCAGCGGCGCGCCCGCCTTCGGCACGCCCGAATACACCAAGGCCGCCATGGTCAGCGGCCAACTGGCCCGGCGCTACGGTCTTCCGTTCCGGTCGAGCAATGTGACCTCGTCCAACTGCGTCGACGTCCAGGCAGCCTATGAATCGGAGATGTCGATCTGGGGCGCCATCATGGGCGGGGTCAACATGCTCTATCACTGCGCGGGTTGGCTCGAAGGCGGCCTCACGGCATCCTTCGAAAAACTGATCGTCGATGCCGAAATGCTGCAGATGATGCGCGAATTTCTGCAGCCGTTCGATACTTCCCAGATTGCCGAGGCCATGCAGGCGATCGCCGAGGTCGGGCCGGGCGGGCATTTCTTCGGCGTCGGCCACACCCTGGCGCATTTCGAGACGGCATTTTATTCGCCGCTGCTTTCCGATTGGCGGAATTTCGAAACCTGGCAGGACGGCGGCTCTCTCGACGGTACGCAGCGGGCCAATCGGATCTGGAAGGAACTGTTGCAAACCTATGTCGAGCCGCCCATGGAGCCGGGGATCAAGGAGGAGCTGCACGACTTCGTGGTTCGCCGCCAGCGTGAGATCGCAGCCGGCCATTAGCCAGTTGGTCGGAGTGTTGCCGCCCGACTTGCTCGAACTGCCATGCCCGGAACGCCGCTACTTTCGGCACCCGCGCCACGCTTTGCGGGTAGACGAGGAAATAGGCGAAGATCTTACGAATTGATCGCGGGCGCCTTTGGATTGACTGTCGGCCCGGGGGCAGGCGATTGTTCGATGGCCATGCCGGCGCTTTTTGGAGGCTAACGGGGTCAGGCAGGGGGCAAGAATGCTCAACGACAAAACTTTCGCGATCGACGACATCTACGTGCCGACCAAGAGACGCGCCACCCTCGACCCCCAAAAGGTTCAGGACCTCGCCCAGAAGATAATGGAAGAAGGGCAGCGCACGCCGATTCTCGTGCGCCCCGATGGGAAGCGGTTCGTACTGGTGGAAGGGCTTCACCGCCTGGAGGCCTGCAGGGCGCTTGGCGAGAAGACGATCCTTTGCCTGTTGGTCCAGGCACGCCGGAGCTAAGCAACCAACCAAAGGATTCGAGTATGGACGGACTGACGCTGTTCGGCCTGTTTGCTGTCAGCGCGATGCTGCTGTGCTACGCGCTGGAGAAACGCAGCCACTGGTTCATCCTGGCGTTTGCCGCCGCTTGCGCGTTGGGTTCGATCTACGGCTTTCTCCAGGGCGCGTGGCCGTTCGGTGTCGTCGAGGCGATCTGGGCGGCGGTCGCGCTGCGCCGCTGGCGGCTTGTTTCGCGCGTTGCCGCATAGAGACCTCGGCGCCTCGCGAATTCAGCTTCGTTTGCGTTGCGTCTTCTTGGAAGGTGGGGCTCCGGCCGGCGGGTAGCGCAGGCGTCGCTCCGCATCGGGCATGCCATAGTTGCGATAGTATTCCCGAGCGGCATCGCTCCCCGGTTCGAAATCCCAGGCAAGGAGTTCGCCCATCGTCAGCGCCCGATGGACGAGGCGTCGCGATCTCTGGCTTTCCACCACCGATTGGCGCAGGGCCGCGCCATCCCATTTGCGCGCCACTTCGGCCGCGAAACCGCGCGCATCCTTGCCCATGGTCTTGTTTCCCGCGAGATTGCGTTGCTCGAGGGGATCGCTGTCCAGATCGAACAGCAAAGGCGGATCGCCGGCGCAGCTCACATATTTGAAACGCCCGCGGCGGATCATGAACATGGGCTGGTCGGTGCCTTCGGCCAGATATTCGCCATACACCACGCCGGGCCCACGGCCGCTGCCGTTCGCCGTGGGCAGCAGGCTCTTGCCGTCCAGCGGCAATGCCGGTTCGAAGCCGGCATCTTGACCGGCGATATCCATCAGCGTTGGCAACAGATCCACGAGCGAAACCGGTTCGGCCACGCGCCGCGGCCGGATGCGACCCGGCGCGTGTATCAGCAAGGGCACGCGAGCCGCGCGATCGAAGAACGTCATCTTGTACCAAAGGCCGCGCTCGCCCAGCATGTCGCCGTGGTCCGAGGTTGCGATGACCACGGTATTGTCGGCCAATCCCGTCGTCTTCAGAGTCTGCAGCAGACGGCCGAGTTCGGCATCGACATAATCGATCATGGCGTAATAGGCGCGCCGCGCGGCGCGAATATGCGCCTCGCTCAATGCATATTCGCCGCGGTCATAAAGGGCATAGAGCCGGCGCTCGCCAGGCTCGCGCTTGGCCAGACGCTTCCAGGGCAGCGCCGGCATGTCGATATCCTCGTCGCGATAGCGATCCCAGAATTCCCGTGGACCGAGGTAAGGGTCGTGGGGGTGCATATAGGCGACCGTCAGCAAGAAAGGCCGACTGTCGCCGCCTTGCGCGGCATCGTAGAGCCAGCGCGTTGCCCGATGGGTCGCCTCCTGGTCATAGGCCATCGTCATCGAATGTTCGCAAGGCCCGGCCTCGACGACGTTCTGCAAGCTGTGAAACCAGTCATAGAGGCGCTTGGGCTCATCCCAATTCGGGGTCCAGCCGAAATCCGAGGGCGAGAGATCGGTCGTCAATCGCTCCTCATAGCCGTGGAGCTGATCGGCACCGGTGAAATCCATCTTTCCCGAAAGACAGGTTCGGTAACCGGCCAACCTCAGATAGTGCGCGAAGGTGGGGATCGTCGACGGCAGCTCCGCCGCATTGTCATAGACTCCGATGCGGCTCGACAGGCGCCCCGTCATCATGGCGTGGCGCGCGGGCGAGCAGAGGGGGGAGTTGCAATAGGCTTGTTCGAAGACCACCCCCGCTGCGGCGAGGCCGGCCAGATTCGGGGCGCGGACCAGCGGATGGCCGTAGCAGGGCAGAGAGAGCGCCGACATCTGGTCGAACATGACCAGCAGGAGGTTGGGCCGGTCAATGCCGCTGCGGGCCATGCGTTAGCCTTTCCAAAGAAGCGTTTGGGCGACGGGCCCCAGGCTGGGGCAGTTCGCCCTCGGGGGCAAGCCCACGCGGTAGTGGGTCAGT
>JBGPNG010000154.1:0-5225 GCA_041487395.1 Dongiaceae bacterium | reverse complement strand
GAACGCGCGCCGGTCGAAGCCGCCGTGCGCGACAACGCCAAACGCCTCGCAGCAGAGGCGGCCCTTGGCGCGGCCGATTCAGCCCGGCAGAGGGCGGAAGGCGAGGCAAGTGCTGCCGCGGCCGCGCGCGCCGAGACCGTCATGGCGCTGGCAGCGGCGCGCGAACCGATGGAGGTCGCGCGCGCCGCCCGCGACAAGCTGGCGGCCGAAGCGGCAGCGCTCGCGGCGATGATCGCCACGCATGATTCGGAGCGCTGGCCGCCGGTGATCGACCGGCTGTCGGTTGCCCCCGGCTATGAGACCGCCCTGGGTGCGGCCCTCGGCGAGGATCTATTGGCCGCGGCCGACGAAGGGGCGCCCCGGCATTGGCGAAATTTGCCGGCAACGGCCCCCGTGCCGGCATTGCCGGGTTTGGCCGAACCTTTGTCGCGCCATGTCAAGGGACCTGCCGTGCTCGCCCGGCGCCTGGGACAGATCGGCGTCGTCGCCGACGATGCGACGGGCCGCGCGCTTGCGCCCCTGCTTATCCAAGGCCAACGCCTCGTCAGCCGCGCGGGCGCGCTCTGGCGCTGGGACGGATTCACCACGGCCGCAGGCGCGCCGACGGCAGGCGCGGAGCGCCTCAGCCAGCGCAATCGCCACGCTGTGCTGGCTCGCGAACTGGGCGAGGCGGAGGCGAATTTCCAATCCCTCGATGCCGCCTTGGGCCGGAGCCGGGCGGCTGAACGCAGCGCCAGCGAGCGCGACGAGGGGGCGCGCCAGACCCTGGCTGCGGCCTATCGCGAGGCCGACCGCGCCCGCCAGGCTTTGGCCGAAGCCCAGGCCCGGGCCGCCCAACTCGACGGGCGCCTGGCGGCCCTGATCGAAACGGCGGCCGCCATCGAAGCGAATCTCGCCGAGACGGAACATGAAAACAGCGCCAGCGTCGCCGAACGCGCCGCACTTCCCGATTTGGCCCAGGCGCGGGGACGACAGGGCGAACTGAAGGCCGAGCTGGCCGAGAAACGCAGCCGGCTGATCGAATGCCGCAGCGCCGACGATCGTCTCAGCCGCGAGGCCGAGGCTCGCCGGCAGCGCGTGATCGCCATTGCCGACGAGCGTGCCTCCTGGCGGGAGCGCGCCGAGGCCGCTTCGCGCCAGCTCGACGCCTTGGCCGAACGCAAACGGGCCGTCGCGCAAGAAATCGAACGTTTGGTGCGCCGACCGGGGGAAATCACCGAACAGCGCCGGGCTCTCGCCGAACTGATCGAGCGCGCCAGCCAAGGGCGCCGCGCCGCCGCCGATCGCCTCGCCGAAGCGGAAAACGCGCTCGCCGATGCCAACCGGGCCCTGAAGACGGCGGAAGCTGGGCTCGCCGCCGCCCGCGAAAGCCGGGTGCGGGCCGAAGGGATCGTCGCCCAGGCGGCCGAGGCAAGCGAGATTCTGGTGGCACGGGTGCGCGAGCGCCTGGAATGCGCACCGGAAGAAGCACTCGCCGTTGCCGAGCTCGATCCGGGCGACGAAATGCCGGGGCGCGAGCAGATCGAGATGCGCATTCAGCGCCTGATCCGCGAACGCGAGAATATCGGACCCGTCAATCTGCGGGCCGAGGCCGAGGCGAACGAGCTGGAGACCCAGCTTTCGGGCCTGCAAAACGAACGCTCCGATCTGGTCAATGCCATCGCCCGGCTGCGCCAGGGGATTTCCAGCCTCAACCGCGAGGGCCGCGAGCGCCTGCTCGCCGCCTTCGAAGTGGTGAACAAGAACTTCGGCGAATTGTTCGTGCGGCTGTTCGGCGGCGGACGGGCTTATCTCAGCCTGACCGAAAACGAGGATCCGCTGGAAGCCGGCCTCGAGATCATGGGCAGTCCGCCGGGCAAGCGCCTGCAGCTCATGTCGCTGCTCTCCGGCGGCGAACAGGCCCTGACCGCGCTCGCTTTGCTCTTCGCCGTCTTCCTCGCCAATCCGGCGCCGATCTGCGTGCTGGACGAGGTCGATGCGCCCCTCGACGACGCCAATGTGGATCGTTTCTGCACCCTCATCGAGGAACTGGGCCGCAGCTCGGCGACCCGTTTTCTCGTGATTACCCACCACCGCATGACGATGGCGCGCATGGACAGGTTGTTCGGCGTCACCATGGCCGAGAGGGGGGTCTCGCAGCTCGTTTCCGTCGACCTCCAGCAGGCCGACGGCCTGCGGGCGACGGCGTGAGATATCGTTTATCTTTCAACAAGTTGAGTATCACCGGGGCGTGCTTGACAGGCCCCGGGGCAGCCCTTAAGGTGCCGCCGCTTTGCGGTTCCGGGATGGAGTGCGCCGCAAGGCCGCATGATGCGCTCGACCGATGAGCGAGGGCGAGCCCCCGACACGGTTGAACGATCTCGATGCCCGCTTGCGCCGCTTGCGTGAGCGAACGCCCAGCGAAGACGAGGCGGACGTCGGCCCAGGCTTGCCGTCCAGGAGCGCCGCGGGTTTCGCCTTTCGGGTCGGCGTCGAGTTGCTGGCGGCCTTGATGGTCGGCGGGGGGATCGGCTGGCTGCTCGACCGGTGGTTCGGGACCCTGCCGCTGTTCTTACTGATCTTCTTCTTCCTGGGCGCTGGCGCGGGCCTCCTCAATGTGTTTCGGGCGGCCAAGGAAATGAATCGCAACGACTGAGGAAGACCGCATTGTCCGCAGGACCCAGCCCCCTCGAACAATTCGCCATCAAGCGCCTGGTCGATATCCATATCGGCGGCCTCGATGTGTCGATCACAAATTCCTCCGTCTTCATGCTGCTGGCCATCGCGCTGATCACGATCTTCCTGACGCTCGGCATGCGCCAGCAGGCGATGGTGCCCGGGCGCTGGCAGTCGATGGTCGAGCTCTCTTATGAATTCGTCGCCAAGATGGTGCGCGATAACGTGGGCAGCGAAGGGATGCGGTATTTCCCGTTCGTCTTCACGCTGTTCATGTTCATCCTGTTCTGCAACCTGCTGGGCATGGTGCCCTTTAGTTTCACGGTCACCAGCCACATCATCGTCACCTTCGCCATGGCGATCGTCGTCTTCCTCGGCGTCACCATCATCGGCTTCATTCGCCACGGCACACATTTCCTGAAGCTGTTCGTGCCGGACGGCGTGCCGATCTTCCTGCTGCCGCTGCTCGTGGTGATCGAACTGCTGAGCTACCTGACGCGGCCGATCAGCCTGTCGGTACGGCTCTTTGCCAACATGATGGCCGGCCATACGATGCTGAAGGTATTCGGCGGCTTCGTCGTGGCGCTGGGCATCCTCGCCGGCTGGGCGCCGCTGGCCTTCGTCGTCGCGCTGACCGGCCTCGAAATCGGCATCGCCATCCTGCAGGCATATGTTTTCGCCATTCTGAGCTGCATCTATCTCAACGATGCGATCAATCTCCATCACTGAGCTCCACGCGTTCTCACCATCTGGAAGGATCGACTGACATGGACCCAAATGCCGCCAAACTGATCGGCGCCGGCCTCGCCACCATCGCGCTCGCCGGTGTGGGCATCGGCATCGGCAACATCTTCGGCAGCTACGTCTCGGGCGCGCTGCGCAACCCGGCCGCTGCAGCCAAGGTGTTCCCCAACGTGCTGCTCGGCTTCGCGTTGACCGAGGCGATCGCGCTCTTCGCCCTCGTCATCGCCATGCTCGAGCTGTTCGTGTTCTAACCAGCCGCAATGCCGCAGCTCGTCTTCGCCGACTACGCGCCCCAGGTGGTGTGGCTCGCCATCACCTTCGTCGCGCTTTATCTGATTCTCTCGCGTCTGGCCTTGCCGGGAATCGCCCGCGTGCTGGGTAGGCGCGAGAGCCAGCTAAAGGGCGACATCGAAGGCGCCGAGCGGCTGAAGGCCGAGGCGGAAGCAACGCTCGCCGCCTATCACAAGGCCATGACCGAGGCGCGCGCCAGGGCCCAGGCCGAACTGAAGCAGGCGGCTGCCGAGATGGCGGCCGAGGCGAGCCGGCGGGGAGCCTCATTTGCCGCCGACGCCAATGCCAAGACCAAGACCGCTGAGAGGGCGATCGCTGCGGCCAAGACCGCGGCCCTTGCCGACATCCGCCGCATGGCCTCTGCCGCCGCAGGCCAGCTCGTCGCCCGACTCAGCGGCGGCGAGCCGGACGCGGCCGAGGTCTCGGCCGCCGTCGCGGCGGCCGAACGAGAGCGCCGCTGATGGAATTCCTGCGGGACCCCGAGATCTGGATCGCCGTCGCCTTCGTCATATTCCTGGTCGCGGCGGGAAGGCCGATCGCGCGTGCCATCGGCAAATCCCTCGACGAGCGATCCTCCAAGATCAAGGCTGATCTGGACGAGGCCCGGCGGCTGCGCAGCGAAGCCGAAGCGCTTCTGGCCGAGTACATGAAAAAACAGGCGGAGGCCGCGCGCGAGACCGGCGAGATCCTGGCCCATGCCCGCGAGGAGGCCGAGCTGTTCCGCAAGGAAGCGGCGGCCAATCTGGCGACGGCGCTGGCGCGCCGCGAGCGCATGGCGCTCGACAAGATTTCCCAGGCCGAGGCGCAGGCCGTGGCCGAGGTACGCAGCCAGGCAGTCGATCTCGCCGTCGCCGCGGCACGGCGCATCCTGCACCAGCAGATGGCGGGGCCGCGGGCGGGCGCTCTGATCGATCAGGCGATCGCCGAACTCGACAGCAAGCTGCACTGAGAAAATTATCCGCGAAATAGAAAACGCCCCGGTACCGTCGTACCGGGGCGTTTTTCGTTGCAGCCGATCAGAGAGCCTTCAGCACGGCTTCGGCGCTCGATACCTCGAAGGCGCCCGGCGCTTCCACATGCAATTTCTTGACGATGCCGTTGTCCACGACCATGGCGTAGCGCTGCGAGCGCAGGCCCATGCCATAGCCGGTGCCGTCCATCGTCAGGCCGACGGCCTTGGTGAAATCGCCGTTGCCATCGGCCAGCATCAGCACCTTGTCTTCCACATGCTGATCCTTGCCCCAGGCGGACATGACGAAGGCGTCGTTGACCGAGAGGCAGGCGATGGTGTCCACGCCCTTGGCCTTGATCTCCCTGTAATGATTCACGAAGCCCGGCAGGTGCTTGGCCGAGCAGGTCGGCGTGAAGGCGCCGGGCAGCGCGAAAACCACCACCTTCTTGCCCTTGAACAGCTCGTCCGTGGTGAGGGTCTGCACGCCGTCCTTGGTCTTTTGCTGCAGTTTGGCTGACGGAATTTTGTCCCCGACTTTGATCGTCATCGCTCATCCTCTCCTTGCTGAAAATATGAAAAACCG
>JBGPNG010000153.1:0-5229 GCA_041487395.1 Dongiaceae bacterium | reverse complement strand
CGTTGCCCATCGCGTCATCTTCATGGACCAAGGCGAGATCATCGAGCAGAACGACCCGGAGCGCTTTTTCAACAATCCGCAGTCGGAACGCACGAAGCTGTTTCTGAGCCAGATCCTGCATCACTAGGGCGAAGATCTTAAGCTCGATTGGCCTTGCGTCTGCCGGGCTCGGCGGTCTTCGGGCCCGGACCCGCCGCAACCAGCGCTGAAGCCATATCGAGGCAGCGCGACACCAGCGCGCGCGATCCCTCGCGCAGTTCTTCGCTCGCCCGCACCACGGCGACATTCTCTTCCATGTCCTCGGCGCTCCAGCCGCGGCTGCGGGCGATGAAGGGGAATTGGGGGAAGAGAAACCCGAGTTCGCCAAAGAACATCAGCATTCCGCCGGCGACTGCTTGGATATTGTCTTGGCCGCCGGTGATGATGAAGCCCGCCACCTTGTCGCGGATCAGCACCCGATCGTGCAGGGTGATTTGGTTCTGGATGCAGTTCATCCGCTCGATCATCTTGAAATAGAGCGAGCAGGCGTTGCCCCAACGGATCGGCGTGGCGATGATCGCCACATCGGCCCTATGAACGAAGGCCTCGTAGACCGCCGTCATCTCGTCTGCCGCATCTATCTGGGTGATGCTGCACGGCCAGGTGCAGGCGCCGGCGCCCTTGGAATAGAATCCCTTGCAATTCCGGAATTTGAGCTCGTCGAGGCGGATCAGCGCGGTTTGTGCACCTTTCGCCTTGGCCTTGTCGAGTGCCACCGACAACAGGGCTTCGGAGGTCGAATAGCGCTGATTGGCGCGATCCATCACCGCGGCCGGTCGAGAAATCGCTCGATCCCCAGACCCGAAATATCCGTGTCGGATCGGCCATCGACGGCAAGGTCCACCAGGACCGCGCCGACTGCCGGGCCCAGCTGAAAGCCGTGACCGCAAAAGCCGAAGGCGTGAAAGAGGCCGGCATGTCGGCGACTGGGGCCGACCACGGGGCTGCCGTCGGCGGTATCGCCGTCGACGCCGGTCCAGATGCGAATGACGGCGGCGCCCTTCAGATGAGGAATGATGCCCACCGCCGTTCGGGCCGTCGTCCGCGCGACGGCCGGTTTGGGCCGCGAGCGCAGCCAATCTTCCGAGACCGCGCCTTCACCCCCGCCGAAGATGACGTTGCCGCGCGGAATTTGCCGTAGATAGAGATCGCCGCCGACGACACCCAATACCGGGCCGATGCGGTGGGCAATCGGCTCCGTCACCATGACCTGGGGTATCTCCGGCTTGATCGCTACATCTTCGTCGAACCAGGCCGCGACTTTGCCGGCCCAGGTGCCGGCGCAGTTGAATAGGCGAGGCGCGAAAAATTCGCTGCCGTCGCGGGCGACGAGGCGAAATCCGCGGGCCTCCGCGCGACCGGCAACGATCTCGATGCCTTCGCGGATATTGGCCCCGGCGCGCCGCGCGGCTTCGCCGAAGGCAGGCGAAACCAGCCGCGGATTGGCCTGTCCGTCGTCGGGCGCGAAGGATCCGCCCTGGATGACCCCGCCGAGCCAGGAAAAGCGCGCCATCAGCGCGTTGCGGCCGAGCAGCTCGATTTGCAACCCATAGCCGGCGGCGGCGCGACAATGTTCTTCGATGACCGCCATTTCGGCATCGCTGCGTCCCAGGCGAAGATGCCCGGTCACCTCGAACTCGCCGTCGATACCGATCAGCCGGGGCAGATCGCCCCAGATTTGCCGCGCCCGGCGCGACAAGGGCAATTCAGCCAAGGCCCGCCCCTGCTGGCGAACGCCGCCGAAATTGACGCCGCTGGCGCGCTGGCCCACGCGGTCGCGCTCGAGCAGGACCACGCTCAATCCACGCTGGCGCAGATGGAGAGCGGTCGAAGCGCCCACGATGCCCCCGCCCAGGACCAGCGCATCGGCGCGCATGGCCGTGCTGCCGCTCACAGAAGTCCCACGGGCAAGGGCTTTACCGGCGGCTGACCGCGCAAGCGGCCGACCGCGGCAATTTCCACATTCAGAGCAGCCGCCAGGACTTCGGCGGCCGCAGCACCGCAGACGCGGCCCTGGCAGCGTCCCATGCCCACGCGGCAATGGGCCTTCGCGCGATTCAGCTCCTCGGCGCCGATGCCGGCCACCGAGGCGCGCAGATGGCGCGCGCTGACCGCTTCGCAGCGACAGAGAATGGTTGCATCGGCCATCCGGCGGGCAAGATGAGCCGGAAAGGGGAAGGCTCGCTCCAGGCCTTCGCGAAAGCGCTCGATCCGCGCGAGGCGGTGCCTGATCCATCGGCGGCGCGCATTCGAGACGGCGATGCCGCGGTCGGTGAGAAGCGCCAGCGCGGCGCGTTCGCCGGCACGTTCGGCGGCATCCGCGCCCGCGATGCCGGCGCCGTCGCCGGCAAGATAGACATGGGCCACGCCCAAGGCGCGGCCCTCTTCGTCCATGGCCGGCAGCCATTGGCGATTGAGCGGGTCGAAGGCGAAGCGGCAACCGGCGAGATCGGCAAGTTGTGTTTCCGAGCGCAGGCCGAAACCGAAGGCGACGGCATCGCCGGCAACCTCTCTCTGAGTCGCAGCAGCGGTTCGGTACCTGAATCCCACGGCGTGTGACGTCCCCAGAATTTCCAGCGGCTCGATGCCGCTTTCCATCGCGATGCCATGGGCTTTCAGCCAGGCAACGTAGTAGAAGCCCTTGGCCAGCATGATGCTGTCCGCCAGAAGGCGAGGAAGGGCGCTGCGTTTGGCCGAAGCGGGCGAGGTATCCAGCACTGCCGCCAGTTCAGCGCCGGCCTTTGCCAATTGATAGGCAACGAGATAAAGCAGCGGACCAGTCCCAAAGAGGATGATCCGCCGTCCAATGGCGGCGCCCTGTGCTTTAAGAGCGACCTGGGCGCCCCCCAGCGTGAAGACGCCGGGCAGGGTCCAGCCGGGAAACGGAATCACGCGATCCATGGCGCCGGTTGCCAGGATAATGTCGTCGAAAGGAACGACGCCCAGTTCGCCGGGACCGGCGGTCTGCACGGCGCCATCGCAAATATCCCAGACGAGCGTCGCCGGCCGATAGTCTGCCGTTCTGGCCGCCGCATCGGCAGCGCCATGGAGCCGACGTGCCTTGGCGGCCTCGAGGCCATAGAGCGTCCGCGAATTCCGGCGAAAGTTTTCCGGGGGTCGCCGATAGATTTGCCCACCGGCGCGGGGGCTCTCGTCGATCCAGATGGGGCGCTGTCCGTGCGCTATAAGAGTTTCGACGGCCCTGACGCCGGCCGGACCGGCACCCACCACGACGATGCTCACGAGATTTCTTCCAGCGCCATGCCATCCTCCGCCGGCGTGGTGCAGGCACGCAGACGCCGGCCGTCAGCGAGCGAGATCCAGCAATCCTGGCAGGCACCCATCAGGCAGAATCCGGCGCGCGGCCCGTCTCTGAATTCCGATTGTCGAAGTTGCCGGCCGTTGAGAAGGAGGGCGGTCAGCAGGCTATCGCCCTCCAGCGCTTCGATCGGTCGATCGCCCAGCGCAATGACGATGCGCCGGCGCGCGGTTTCGGCCAACCGAACGAACTGCCCGCCCGGTGCCGAAGCACTCACGGCAGGCGCGGCTCGTAGTGCATCGGCGTTTTGCCGGTCAGCCGAGGATCGAGAATAGATCGGCGTTCCTGGCGGTAGGGCCGAAAGCCCGCCCGCTGATAGGTGTGCAAGGCGCGCGCATGGTCGAGGGTGCAGGTGTCGACGGTGATGCGTTGCGGTCGCGAACTCCAGGCCTCGTCGATCGCCCAGTTGAGCAGATACCAGCCGAGCCCCATGCCGATATAGCCCGGCATCAAGCCGAAATAAGCCAGGTCCACATCCGGCGCCGGCCGGCGATCGATCTCGACATAGCCCGCGGGCGCACCGGCAACATAGGGCACGTAGATTTCGACTTTTGGGTCGTCGAGGATGGTTTTCAACTTCGCGTCCTCGAGATGCTTGCGCTCATACCAGAACCACGGGTCGCCCACCTGGTCGTAGAGAAAGCGATAGAAGGCAACGCTGGGTTGCTCCAGCCGCAGCAGAGCTAGTTTGACGCCTGCGGGTGCTGGCAGACTCGGCCGTTGCGGCGGCGTCGTCATTTCGAGATAAGTGATGACCACCTCGATATTGGCGCTGTCGCCTGGCTTGTCCGTGGCTTCGAAGGATTTGGACATCACCAATCGCGGTTCCCGCCCATAGCCCAGGCGCTCATAGAAACTCGCCACTCCCTCGTTGCCGTCGCGGATCAGCAGCATGAGCTTGGGCAGGCGCCGTGCAAGCGCCCAGGCCTCCGCCTGGGCGACCAAAGCGCGGCCGTGACCGCGGCCGCGTTGGGCCGGGTCGACGGCGAGGCGATACATCCAGGCGCGATGGCCGTCATGGCCGACCAGCACGCTACCGGCCAGCCGCTCGTCGGCGAAGGCGAGGAAGAGCTCGGCGTTCGTCGCCTCCCGCACGAAGGGCAATTCGCGCATTGGGTCGTGATGCGGCTTCAGCGCGCCGCAGGCATTCCACAGGGCGAGGACGGAGGCATAGTCCTCGTCGCGATAGGCGCGGATGGCGAGGGTCATGTTTCGACCGGCGTCTCGCCCGGCAATCCCCATTCGGCCCAGGAACCGTCATAGACCGCGACATCGCGATGGCCGAGCAGATGCAGACCGAAGGCGAGCACCGTCGCCGTGACGCCAGAGCCGCAACTCGTCACCACCGGCTTCTTCAGGTCGATGCCGGCGTCCCGGAATCTGGCGCCGAGTTCTTGGGCCGGCAGCACCGTCTTGTCGCTGGGATCGAGCAGATCCGTGAAGGGCAGGTTGCGCGAGCCGGGTATATGGCCGCTGCGCCGGCCCGGCCAGAGCTCCGGCTCGCGGCCGGTGAAGCGGCCGGCAGCGCGCGCATCCAGGACCTGCTCGCGCTTCGTCTTGAGATTTGCAAGAAGCTGCGCCTTGTCGCGGACCTGGCTGTGGTCGAGCCTTGCGGTGAAATGCCGCTCGCGCGGCAGCGCTGGACCATCCTCCACCGGCCAGCCTTCGACCAGCCATTTCGGCAAGCCACCGTCCAGCAGCGCCACATCCTTATGACCGAAGACACGCAGCATCCACCAGGCGCGGGTGGCGCTCATCAGGCCATGGGCGTCATAGACGACGACGCGGTTGCCGTCGCCGATTCCGAGCTTTCGCATGCGGGCCGCGAATTTTTCCGGGCGCGGCAGCATGTGGGGCAGCGGGTTGTCGGT
>JBGPNG010000152.1:0-5254 GCA_041487395.1 Dongiaceae bacterium | reverse complement strand
GGGAAAAGGGCGCGCAGCGGGCTGTAAGCGAGTATTCGATAGCCAGGCAGATCCACCATCGCGGTGGCCCTCGGAAGGTTGCTTACCCGCCCATTGGCGTTGAAGATCGCCAGGACGCAACAGGGAGAAAACCAATGACCGAACTTGAATATTGGACACAACAGATCGTCAAAGGACGGATTAGCCGCCGCGAATTCATGGGCAGAGCCGCGGCGCTCGGCATCACGACGGCCCTGGCCAGCACAATGTTGAGCGAGGCGGGCGTCGCCGAAACGCCGAAGCAGGGCGGCTCAGCCAAGTTCGGCCTGGCGCACGGCGCGACCACCGATACGGGGGACCCCGCCGCCTATCCGGACACCGCCACCCAAGTGCCGTTCTCGGGTTCGATGTCCAACAGCCTGACCGAGGTCGATGCCAAGGGCAACGTCTTGCCCGACGTCGTCGAAAGCATGGAGCCCGCCGACGACGCGAAAAGCTGGATCTTCAAGATTCGCAAGGGCGTGACCTTCCACAACGGCAAGAGCCTGACGCCCGCCGACATCATCGCCTCCTACCGCCATCACATGGGCCCAAACTCGAAGTCGGCGGTCAAGTCGTTGTTGAAGGCGGTGACGGACATCAAGGCGGACGGCCCGGATACGGTGGTCTTTACTTTGACCGGCGGCAATGCCGACTGGCCGTATATCTGCAGCGACTACCATATTCCGATCATGCCGGCGAATGCGGACGGCTCCGCCGACTGGCAATCAAACGTCAGGACCGGACCGTTCATCTTCAGCAACTGGAACCCGGGCGTGCGGGCGGAGTTGAAGCGGAACCCGAACTATCACAAGCCGGGAAAACCCCATTTCGACGAGGTGACGTTCCTCAGTCTTGCCGACGTTACGGCCAGGACCAACGCGCTGACCACCGGCGAAGTCGATTGGATCATGCGCGCCGATCTGAAGACGCTCAATCTGCTGAAGAAAAACCCCAAGGTCAAAGTGACCGAGGTTACGGGCTACGGGCATTACGTGTTCCCCATGATGGTGGATCGGCCGCCCTTCAACGACGTCAACGTGCGCACGGCGCTCAAATATGCGATCAATCGCAAGGAGATCGCCAAGAAGATCTTCCTGGGACATGCGCTTCCCGGAAACGACAATCCGATCGCGCCCTCGGTCAAATTCGCCATCGATCCCAAGCCGAAGTACACCTACGACCCGGAGAAGGCCAAGTTCTACCTGAAGAAGGCCGGCCTATCATCGCTCAAGGTCGACCTTTCGGTCGCCGACGCCGCCTTCACTGGCGCGGTGGATGCCGCGGTTCTGTATCAGCAGAGCGCCAAGGCGGCTGGCATCGACATCAACGTCATCCGCGAGCCGAACGACAGCTATTGGGACAATGTGTGGCTGAAGAAGTCCTGGTGCGGGGGATACTGGAGCGGCCGTCCGTCCGCCGACTGGTTCTTGACCACGGTCTATGCCAAGGATGCCGCCTGGAACGAGACGCATTATGCCAATCCGCGATTCGACGAACTGCTGGTCGCGGCCCGAAGCTCGACCGACGAAAATAAGCGCGCCGGCCTGTACGCCGAACTGCAGCAGCTCCTGCATGACGACGGCGGCGTCATCGTCATCGTGTTCAACAACTATGTCGAGGCTCAGTCGACGAAACTGGCGCATGGCCAGATTGCGTCCAACTGGGAGTGCGATGGCTTCAGGATAGCGGAACGCTGGTGGTTCGCCTGAACGCCGGCTAGGAATCGGCCGGGCCGCCGCTTGCCGGCGGCCCGGCGCTTCCGCGGTCGGCCCAACTATGCGCCGCCTGGCAATTGGCCGCGATTCGGCTGCAGCGGTCGTTTCGCGGCGGCACTAGGGAGCGTCAAGCGGTGAATGCTGTTGTGAAGACGGTGCTACAGCGGCTGGGGTTAGGCGTCTTCACGCTCTTCATCGTTTCGGTCATCATCTTCACTGCCATCGCCCTGCTGCCCGGCGACTACGCCAAGGAAAAGCTCGGCCAGGCGGCGACGCCGGAGACGGTGGCCGCTTTCGAACATCAGATCGGTCTCGATCGCCCACCGCTGACGCGCTATTTGGCCTGGATCGGCGGCGTGTTGCAGGGCGACTTCGGCAATTCCTTCTCGGGAGCGGGCGGTCTCGCCGGCGGCACCATCCGCACGGTTGCTTCGATGATCGCGCCGCGGTTGAGAAACACCTTGTTCCTGGCCGGTTTTACCGCGACCATCGCCGTGCCGCTGTCGCTCGCCCTTGGCATGCTCGCCGCGCTCTATCGCAACAGCATCTTCGATCGTCTGGTCAACGTCCTTACGCTGGCGTCGATCTCGGTGCCGGAATTCTTCGTCGCCTATATCCTGATGCTGTTTCTCTCCGTGCGGTTTCAGATCTTCTCGTCTCTGGCCGATGTCTCGCCGGCTACCCCGTTCCTTGAGCGTATTGCCCTTTGCACCCTGCCGGCCATGACGCTGATTCTGGTCATCGTCGCCCACATGATGCGCATGACGCGGGCCGCGATCATCAATCTCCTTGCCAGCCCCTATATCGAAATGGCGCGGCTCAAAGGCGTGTCGCCGCGGCGCATCATCGTTCATCAAGCTCTGCCCAATGCCTGGGCACCGATCGCCACCGTCATTGCGGTGAACCTCGCTTATCTCATCGTCGGCGTGGTTGTCGTCGAAGTCGTGTTCGTCTATCCGGGCATCGGCCAGCTGATGGTCGATTCGGTGTCCTCGCGCGATATCCCGGTCACGCAGGCCTGCGCCCTCATCTTCGGAGCGACCTATATCCTCCTCAACCTCGTGGCGGATATCGTGGCGATCGTGACCAACCCCAGACTCCTGCATCGGCGATGAGCGTCAAGTCGGACGAAAACGCGGAACTGATGGTCCATGACCCGACTGGGGCGGCGACCGCGGGGGCCGTCCTGCCGGTTCGGCGGACGCGACTGCAGTCGATCTGGCGTGCGCTGAAAGGTGCACCCGTGACAGCCTGGTTCGGGTTGATCGTCCTCGGCATTTATGTTGCCGTCGCCGTCTTTGCACCTCTCGTCGCGCCCTACGGCGAGGCAGACGTCGTCGGCGACCAGTACGAACCCTGGAGCGCGCAGTTTCTGATCGGCACCGATCAGCTCGGCCGGGACATGCTGTCGCGCCTGATTTTCGGGGCCCGCAATACGATCGGCATAGCGGTGGTGACGACGAGCTTGTCCTTCATGATCGGCGGATTCCTGGGCCTGCTCGCCGCCGTGCTCGGCGGCTGGATCGACCAGGTACTGGCCCGTGCCGTCGACGTTCTCATGGCGATACCGCAACTCATTTTCGCCTTGGTCTTGCTGCTGATTTTTGGCTCCTCGGTCATCAATCTCATCCTCATCATTGCCGTGCTCGACAGCACGCGCGTCTTCCGCTTGACGCGGGCAGTGGCGATGAACGTCGTCGTTCAGGACTTCGTCGAGGCCGCGCGCCTGCAGGGCGAGAAGCTCGGCTGGATCACGACGCGCGAGATTCTGCCGAACATCCTGCCGCCGCTGATCGCCGAATTCGGCCTGCGCTTCTGCTTCGTGTTCCTCACGATCGCCGCGCTTTCCTTCCTCGGCCTTGGCATTCAGCCGCCGACCGCCGACTGGGGCTCGATGGTCCGCGAGAACGCCACGCTCATCAACTATGGCGACATCACGCCGCTGTTGCCCGCCGGCGCCATCGCTCTCCTCACCATCGCCGTCAATTTCATCATCGATTGGTTCCTGCACAAGGCCAGCGGCCTCAAGGAATGACGGAGATGGCAAAAAGGCAAAGAGCTAGGGTGAGTCGGCAGGTCTTGTCGGCCGGCCGGCGCCATGGCGCAATCTGAGATACCGATGGCGGCTCCCCAGACGATAACCGGCCAATCTCGCCCAGCGCCGCGCCAGCACGGCGCCCAGGGCGATCTGCTGCTCGAGATCCGCGGCCTGCGCATCGAGGGACAGAGCGAGGATGTCTGGCATGAGATCGTCAGGGGGATCGACCTCGAGCTGCGGCGTGGCGAAGTCCTCGGGCTGATCGGCGAATCCGGCGCCGGCAAGTCGACCATCGGCCTTGCCGCAATGGGGTATGCCAGGCCGGGCTGCCGCATTTCGGCCGGAACGATCCGCTTCGACGGTGTCGATCTGACCAAGCTGAGCGAGGCCGAGAAGCGCAAGATCTGGGGGCGGCAGGTGGCCTATGTGGCGCAGTCCGCGGCGGCGTCCTTCAACCCGGCGCACAGGCTGATCGACCAATATGTCGAGACGCCGACCTGGCATCACGTGCTGAGCGAAGAGGACGCCAAGCGCCAGGCCGTCGAGCTCTTCCGGCGCCTGCATCTGCCCGATCCGCAGCACATCGGCTCCCGCTATCCGCACCAGGTGTCGGGCGGCCAGCTCCAGCGGGCGATGACGGCGATGGCCATGTCCTGCGCACCGGACCTGCTCATCTTCGACGAGCCGACGACGGCTCTCGATGTTACCACGCAGATCGAGGTGCTGGCGGCGATCAAGGAGGTGGTTCGCCAGTCGAATACCGCCGCCATCTATATTTCGCACGATCTAGCTGTCGTGGCCCAGATGGCCGACCGGATCATGGTGCTGCGTTATGGCGAGTTGGTGGAAGAGGCGCCGACCCGGCAAATGCTGTCGAACCCGCAGCAGCCGTACACCAAGTCGCTTTGGGCCGTGCGCTCGCTGCACAAGCAGGAGGAAAGCGCCGACGATACGGTGCTCCATGTCGACCACGCAGATGCGGCCTATGGCAGCGTGCAAGTGCTGTACGACGTGGACGTCAGGGTGCCGAGGGGGCGTACCGTCGCGGTGGTCGGCGAATCAGGATCGGGAAAATCCACCCTGGCCCGGGTCATCACCGGCCTGCTGCCGCCGACGCGTGGCAAGGTCGCCTTCGAGGGCAAGCCTCTGCCGGCGGCCCTCAAGGACCGCTCGAAGGATCTGCTGCGGCGCTTGCAGATGATCTATCAGATGCCCGACACGGCGCTCAATCCGCGGCGCCGGGTGCGGGACATCATCGGCCGGCCGCTCGAACATCAGATGGGCCTCAGGGGCGCCAAGCGCGATCAGCGGATTCTCGAGCTGCTGCAGATGATCGAACTGGACGAACGGTTCCTCGATCGACTGCCGAGCGAGCTTTCCGGCGGCCAGAAGCAGCGCATCTGCATTGCCCGCGCTCTCGCGGTGGAACCCGACCTTATCATCTGCGACGAGGTGACCTCCGCCCTCGACCAGATCGTCG
>JBGPNG010000151.1:0-5270 GCA_041487395.1 Dongiaceae bacterium | reverse complement strand
GGCCTCGGCTGCGCTGTAGGGATGGTGATCGTCGAATGCGCGGGCCGTGACCAACTCGGCCCCGATCGCGCGCAGGCTGGCGAAGAATTTCGCCGGGCGGCCGATGCCGGTGAAGGCGAAGACGCGCTGGCCCGCCAGGCTGGCTGCCTCGGGCGTCGGCACCAGGCGGGCGGAAATGATCGGCAGACGATCGCGCAGGAGGCGCTCGACGCCGGCGATATCGTCGCCGATTCGGACAATGGCGCTCGCCCGGCGCAGCGCCAGCCACAGCGGTTCGCGCAAGGGACCGCCGGGAAAGACTTGGCCGTTGCCGAGCCCGCCGTCGCCGTCGATGGTGAGCAGCGCCAGATCCTTGGCCAGGAAGTGGTTCTGAAATCCATCGTCGAGGATGAGGACGCCGGCGCCCGCCGCGACGGCGGCGCGCGCCCCGGCGGCCCGGTTGCGTGCGACCCATGTGGGCGCCTGGCGGGCAAGCAGCAGCGGCTCGTCGCCCACTTCGGCGGCGCTGTGCCGCGACGGATCGACGCGCAGCGGACCCTTGGCCCGACCGCCGTAACCGCGGCTGATGAAATGCGGCTGGCGCTGGGCAAGACGCTCGGCCAGGGCTAGTGCCAGCGGCGTCTTGCCGCTGCCGCCCAAGGTCAGCCCGCCGGCCACGACCACCGGAACCGGCGGACGATAGGGCCGATGGCGCCAGCGCCGCAGCACGGTCGCCAGCGCATAGATGCCGGCAGCCGGCAGCAAGGCCCGCGCCGGCCAGGGATTGCCGTCGTGCTTCCAGAATTCAGGCTCGCGCATTAGG
The DNA here is from genome assembly GCA_041487395.1 of Dongiaceae bacterium. Lineage (GTDB taxonomy): Bacteria > Pseudomonadota > Alphaproteobacteria > Dongiales > Dongiaceae > DASXQK01. The sequence continues at coordinate 4,468 of JBGPNG010000151.1, read as the reverse complement.
CATTTCTGGAACTGAGGTCCTTGCCCGAGGCCCGCCCTTCCCCGGGATATGGCTCTTTTCGCCGACGACCGGATCCAAGGCAATCAGCACCCGCTGCAGAATACCCGCTGCCTCGCGTTGCGCAAATGCCGAGGCCCGCATCGCCGCCGGCCGCGGGTCGCTCAGCAGCCGGTCAAGGGTGACGGCCAGCTCTGCTTCGGCCGCGATGGTCACGGCCTCGGCCGAAATCATGCGATCGAAGATGTCCTGAAAATTGGCGACCCGAGGGCCGCTGACCACGGCGCAATCCAGCAGCGCCGGCTCGATCGGATTGTGTCCTTGCCAGCGATAGGAGCCGGCGACGAGAGCGACGGGCGCCAGGCGATAGAAGAGGCCGAGTTCGCCCAGACTGTCGACGAGATAGATCTCCGTCGTCTTGGCGATCGGATCCTTGGCAGAACGCCGGGCGACGCTGAGCCCCGCCGCCTTCAACTCGGCCGCGATCGCGGCACTTCGTTCGACATGGCGGGGCGCCAGGATGGTCAGCAGCCCGGGACGGCCCGGCGCGAGCGCGCGGTGGACCGTGGCGACGATCGCCTCTTCGCCGGGATGCGTGCTGGCGGCGAGCCAGACGTCGCGCCCGAGCGTGGCGTCGCGCAAGCCGGCGAGCATTGCGTCGTCGGCCGGCAGGGGTTCGGCGGCGAATTTCAGGTTGCCCGGCGTTTGCGGATTTGTCGCGCCCAGTGCGGCCAGCCGGGCGGCCTGGATCTCGTCCTGGGCCAGCACCACAGCGAACTCGGCGACGAGCGCGCCGATGAAAGGGCGCGCCCAGCGCCAGCCGGCGAGCGAGCGGGCCGAAAGCCGCCCGTTGACGAGTGCCATGGGTATGCCCCGCGCCGCCGTTTGTCCCAGAAGGTTCGGCCAGAACTCGGATTCGAGGAAAAGCGCGAAATCTGGCCGCCAGTGATCGAGAAAGCGCGCCACCCAGGCGGCGCGATCCAGCGGCAGATATTGATGCAGAACGTTCGGGGGTCGCCGTCGGGCGAGAAGCCGCGCGGAGGTCACCGTGCCGGTCGTGACCAGGAAATGGAGCCCCGGTTCGCGCCCCGCCAAGCCGGTCACCAACGACAGCAGCGATTGCATTTCGCCCACGCTCGCCGCGTGCATCCAAGCGAGCCGGCCGGCCGGGCGCGCCAGCCCGGAAATGCCGAAGCGCTCGGCGAGCCGGTCCGGCTCCTCCTTGCCGATCTTTACCCGCGCCGCCAGATGGCGCCGCAGCAGCGGGCCGGCGAGGAACGTCGCTGCGCGATAGGCGAAGCGCATCATTGAAGTATCATTGAATCAAAATCATCGTGCTGGAGCAGGCTCGACCGGCGGGTGGCCGGTCAGCCGATCCGCCTCTGCCGTTACCGCGTTCAACGCCTCTTCCAGGCGAAGGCGCAGCGCTTCGCGCGCCTCGGCATCGAGCCCCGCCGCCACCTCGATCTCGGGCCCGACGACGAAGGCGCCGCGGCCGAAGGGCAGCGGCAGCAGGAAACGGTCCCATGTGGAGAGCATGCGCCGCCGGCTGGTGGCGTAACTCACCGGCACCAGGACCGCCGTCGCGGGCGTCGCGCCCGTCGGCTGCCCCTTGGCCAATTGCTTTGCCGCCAACCCGGCGGCCAGGACCGGGCCGGGTGCCGCGCGCATGCGCGGCCCGCGCGGGCCGTCGGGCGTGATGCAGACCACGCCGCCGGCGGCGCAGATTTCCGCGGTCTTCATCAGGGCTTGGGTCGGCCGGCGCGAGGACGAGCCGAAGAAGACATGGATGCCGAAACGGCGCACAGCGCGGGCCATCAACAGCCCGTCCCGGTGGTCCGAGCTCAGCAAATGGTACGAACGCTTTCCCGCCTTGGCATAGGGCATCATCAACAAACGGTTATGCCAGAAGCAGATGATGCCATGGCGGTTCTCGTCCTGCAGGCGATAGCCGATATCGAAACCCACGCGCTGCCATCGATTGGTGCGGTAGACGAAGCGGATATAGAACACGATGAGCGCGGCCACGATGCCCTGCCCGATGTCGGAGGCAATGAAGCGCCGGAACGGCCGCATCGCTCAGCCGACTGCCTCGCGCGCCGAGGCCACCTCCGCGGATTGCGCCGCCTCGGGGTCCGGCGCCACCGCGGGCTCGTCGACGAATTGCTGGGCATAGAGCCGGGCATAGACGCCGTCGCGGGCCATGAGTTCCAAATGCCGGCCGCGCGCAACGACGCGGCCGTGCTCCATGACATAGATGCAGTCGGCATCCACCACGGTCGAAAGGCGGTGGGCGATGACCACGGTCGTGCGCCCTTGCTTCAACTCCTGCAGAGCCTCCTGGACGATGCGCTCGGATTCATTGTCGAGGGCCGAGGTCGCTTCATCGAGCAGCAGGATCGGGGCATTGCGCAGCATGGCGCGGGCGATCAGCACACGCTGGCGCTGGCCGCCGGAAAGCCGCACGCCGCGCGGACCGACGGGGGTGTCGAAGCCTTCGGGCAGCTCGCGGATGAAGCCTTCGGCATGGGCGGCCAGTGCGGCCGCCTCGATCTCGGCCTGGCTGGCGCCCGGCCGACCATAGAGAATATTGGCTCTGACGGTGTCGTCAAACAGCAGGCTGTCCTGGCTGACCAGAGCCAAGGCGCCGCGCAGCGAGGCGAGCGTGACCTCGCGCAGATCCTGGCCGTCGATCAGCACGCGACCGCTATCCGGATCGAAGAACCGCAGGATCAGATTGAAGACGCTGGTCTTGCCCGCCCCCGACGGGCCGACCAGGGCAGCAGTGGCGCCCGGCGCAATATCGAGATCGAATTGTTCAAGCGCCCGGCTCTCTCCGCCATAGGTGAAGGTCACATTGCGCAGGCTTACCGCCGCACCCGTCAGTTTCAGCGGAACGGCACCCGGCCGATCGACGATCGTGGGCCGCATGTCGATCATCGCGAAAACCCGCTCGGCCGCGGCAAGTCCTTCCTGGATCGCGGCATTGGCTTGGGCCAGCCGCTTCAGCGGCTCGTAGACGAGTCCCACGGCCGCGATGAATGAGAAAAAGGCGCCTGGCGTATTGGCGCCGCTGAGCACCGCATGCCCGCCATAGATGATGACGCCGGCGATGGCGATACCGGCCAGTGCGTCCAAGGGCGGATTGGACATCGCACGCGTGCGCGCCGCCTTGGTCGCCAGTTTGAACAATGCGGTGACGGCGCGGCTGACGCGTGCCTGCTCATGGGCTTCCATGCCATGCGCCTTGACCTGGCGCACGCCCTGGAAGGCCTCGTCCAGCGCGGTTGCGAGTTGTCCGGTTTCCTGCTGCTGGCTGCGCGAAACGCGGCGCATGCGCCGGCCGATGCGGTTGATCGGAAGCACGGCAATCGGAATGGCGACGAAGGAGACGCAGGCCAAAGGCCAATCCTGGTAGAACATCAGGCCGACTAGGCCGACGACTTGCATGAAGGAACTGAGTGCTTGCAAGGCATCCGTCACCGAACCGCGCAGGAGATTCACGTCGTTGGTGAATCGCGTAGTCAGGGCGCCCGGCGACTGGCGATTGAAGAAGGCGAGGTCGGCGTAAATGATATGATGGAAAAGCTGGTTCTGCAGGCTCGCGATGATGCTCTGCCCGATGTAATTCAGCGTCGTCGCTTGGCCGAACGCGGCCCAACCGCGCACGATGAAGATGACGACGATGGCGCCGGCGATTTGATAGAGCTCGTTCATGCTCTGCCGAAGCATGGCATGGTTGACGATCGGCTCCATCATCTTGGCCAGAAGCGTGGTCGCGGCGGCCAGCACCACCATGCATAGGATGGCGCCGAAGATGCGCCAGCGCTGCGGGCGTACCTGCTCGCGTATCAGCCTCTTGACCAGTCCCCAGCTGGGGCGATGGGCGAGGTCCTTTGTCTGAGCCAAGATTCCCGATCCGTTCTATTCCTGAAGCGGCGGCAAGATAGCACAGACCGGGTGCTGGGATAGATGTGGAGAACGGCCCCGCCGAAGGGGCCGGCGTTGGCTCAGGCAACGGAATGCAGATTGGCGAGGAATTGCTCGGAAGCGCATCGCCAGGGGAATCCAAGCGCATAGTCGCGGCAGCGAGCGGACGGGATGGCCAGCGCCCGCCGGGCCGCACACCCAGATCCTCGTCGAGGAATCCCACCCCGGCCCCATCGACCACATCCAGCGGTCGCGGCGATCGTCCGCGGCAGCTATGTCGCCATCGAGTTGCTGCGGCCGGCCTGAAGTCTATCCTCGCTGACCCTCACCCCGGCCCTCTCCCGCTTCGAGGCGCGGGAGAGGGAGGGGCCCATTGCGAAGCCATGGGAGGGTGAGGGCGAGCGGAAACCTTACTCGCGCGGCGTGTTCGCCCGCAGCCGCGCCTGGCCGTTGACCGTCCAAGCATAGGGAATCTCGGGCGTGTCGAAAGGTAGACGATAGTGATCCGGGTCGGCGTAGTCGTAGGCCCGGGTCGGGAAGT
>JBGPNG010000150.1:0-5275 GCA_041487395.1 Dongiaceae bacterium | reverse complement strand
AGCACGTTGTTGACCTGGTTGGCGTAGTCCGAACGGCCGGTGGCGACGATGGCATCCTTGCGCACGGCGCGCACTTCCTCGGGCGTGATCTCGGGATCGGGATTGGCCATGGCGAAGATGATGGGTTTCGCCGCCATGGATGCCACCATCTCCGGGGTCACCGCGCCCTTGACCGAGAGGCCGAAAAAGACGTCCGCGCCCTTCACCGCTTCGGCCAGGCTGCGCGCCTTGGTCCGCGCCGCATGGGCCGATTTCCACTGGTTCATGCCGTCGGTGCGGCCCTGGTAGATGACGCCCTTGGTATCGACCATGATGCAGTTGTCCTGGGGCAGACCCATGGATTTGATCAATTCGACGCAGGCGATGGCGGCGGCCCCCGCCCCGTTCACCACAATCTTGACGTCCTTCAGCTTGCGCCCGGTCAAATCAAGGGCGTTGATCAGGCCAGCGGAGACGATGATGGCGGTGCCATGCTGATCGTCGTGGAAGACGGGGATATCGAGCAGTTCGCGCAACCGCTGCTCGATGATGAAACATTCTGGCGCCTTGATATCCTCCAGATTGATGCCCCCGAAACTGGGCCCCAGGTAGCGCACGCAGTTGACGAATTCGTCCACGTCGCGGGTGTCGATCTCGAGGTCGATGGAATCGATATCGGCAAAACGCTTGAACAGCACCGCCTTGCCTTCCATCACCGGCTTGGAGGCGATGGCCCCAAGATCGCCCAGGCCCAGCACGGCCGTGCCATTGGAGATCACCGCCACCAGATTGCCCTTGGCGGTGTAGTCGTAGGCCAGAGAGGGGTCGGCCGCGATACGCAGGCAAGGCACGGCAACGCCCGGCGAATAGGCCAGCGACAGATCGCGCTGGGTCGTCAACGGCTTGGTCGCCCGAATCTCGATCTTGCCCGGCCGTCCCTGCGAGTGGAACAGCAGCGCCTCTTGATCGGTGATATTGGCGCGCGGGTTCGCCATCGATCCCCCCTTACAGTTTCTTCTATCTTGTGATCAAAGCTTGCATGAAATGGCGGCGAAAGGAATAGGTCGGCATTGCCGCACCCGCCCGCCATGGTTCCATTTGGAAATCCGAGCTAATGTCCGCCGCCATGTCAGAACCGTTGCAACTGCCCGGCGATGCCTCGCCGATGATGGCGCAATATCTTGCCGTCAAACACGCCCATCCCGAGCATCTGCTGTTCTATCGCATGGGGGATTTCTACGAGCTGTTCTTCGAGGATGCGATAAAGGCGGCAGCGGCGCTTTCCATCGCGCTCACCAAGCGCGGCAAGCATGAGGGCGGCGATATCCCCATGTGCGGCGTGCCCGTCCATGCCGCCGACGGCTATCTCGCCAAACTGATCCGCCAGGGTTTCAAGGTCGCGGTCTGCGAGCAGCTTGAGGATCCGGCCGAGGCCAAGAAGCGTGGCGCCAAATCCGTCGTGCGGCGCGACGTCGTGCGCATCGTAACGCCGGGCACCTTGACCGAGGACAGCCTGCTCGATGCCCGAAGTCATAATTATCTGGCGGCCCTGGCCGAGGCGGGGGCCGTCCTCGGACTCGCCTGGGTCGATATTTCGACCGGCGATTTCGCGGTGCAGACGATCGCGCCGGCAGATCTTGCGGCCGCCTTCGCGCGCCTCAGCCCGAGCGAAATTCTTCTGCCCGACCGCCTGTTTCAGCGGGCCGAGTTGGCGGCAGCGCTCGCCGATTGGCGTCGGGCCTTGTCGCCGCTGCCCGCGGCCCGATTCGACAGCGACGGCGCGCGCCGCCGCCTGGAAACAGCCTTTGGCGTCAAGGCACTGGAGGGGTTCGGCAATTTTGAACGCGCGGAGATCGCGGCGGCGGGCGTGCTTGTCGATTACCTGCAGACCACGCAGCTGGGGCGGATGCCGCGCCTCGTGCCGCCTCGCCGGCAGGATGCCGGCGCGCTCATGGAGATCGATGCGGCGACGAGGCGCAATCTGGAATTGAGCCGCAGCCTCTCGGGCGAGCGCCAGGGCTCGCTGCTGGGCGCCATCGACCGCACGGTCACCGCCGCGGGCGCCAGACGCCTTGCCGATTGGTTGGCGGCACCTTTGACGGAACCCGCGGCGATCGCGGCAAGGCTGGATATGGTGGCCGCATTTCTCGCCGATGGGCGATTGCGCGAGGAGATGCGCCTCACACTGCGCCGTGCGCCGGATATCGAACGCGCCCTTTCGCGCCTGCTGCTCGGCCGGGGCGGCCCGCGCGATCTGGCGGCATTGCGCGACGGGCTTTTGGCCGCGGCAACCCTGCGCCAGCGCCTGAGCCGCGCGGGCGATCTGCCGGCAGGCCTCGGCGATGCGGCAGCATCGCTGGGCGATCAGGGCCGGCTGATCGACGAACTGGGCCGGGCGCTGGCCGCGGAGTTGCCGGTCCTGGTGCGCGACGGCGGTTTCATCGCGACCGGCTATAAGGCCGAGCTCGACGAGCTTCGGGCCTTGCGCGACGAGAGCCGGCGCCTGGTTCTCGAACTTGAGACGCGCTATCGCGGCGAGACCGGTATTGCCTCGCTGAAGATCCGCCACAACAATGTGCTGGGCTATTACGTCGAGACGACGGCGACCCATCTCGACAAACTGACGGCGGGCGGCGGGTTCATCCATCGCCAGACGATGGCCAATGCGGCGCGCTTCACCACCATGGAACTGGGCGAGCTGGAGCGGAACATCGCAAACGCCGGCGACAAGGCGCTCGCCCTCGAACTGCAACTCTTTGCGGAATTGGCAGCCGTGATCGCGGCCGAGGCCGAGGCAATCGCCGCGGCCGGGGCGGCTCTGGCATTGCTCGATGTCGTCTCGGGTCTGGCCCAGCTTGCCGCCGAGGCCGATTACTGCCGCCCGCAGGTGGACGACAGCCCGGTCTTCCGCGTTGCCGCCGGCCGCCATCCGGTGGTCGAGGCGGCCCTCCAGGCTCAGCAGGCCGGCAGTTTCGTCGCCAATGATTGCGATCTGGGACCGACGCAGCGGCTGTGGCTGGTGACCGGCCCCAACATGGCGGGCAAATCGACGTTCCTGCGCCAGAACGCGCTCATCGCGGTCCTGGCGCAGATCGGCTCCTACGTGCCGGCCAAATCGGCCCATATCGGAATCGTCGATCGGCTGTTCAGCCGCGTGGGTGCGGCCGATGATCTCGCCCGCGGCCGTTCGACATTCATGGTGGAAATGGTGGAGACGGCGGCAATCCTGAATCAGGCCGGTCCGCGCTCTCTCGTCATTCTCGACGAAATCGGCCGCGGCACGGCGACATTCGATGGCCTCTCCATCGCCTGGGCGACGCTGGAGCATCTGCACGAGGTCAATGGCTGCCGCGCCCTTTTCGCCACGCATTATCACGAATTGGTCGCCCTCAGCGCGCGGTTGCCGGCGCTCGCCCCCCATGCCATGCGGGTCAAGGAATGGCATGGCGATGTTGTCTTCCTCCATGAAGTGGCTTCGGGCGCAGCCGATCGCAGCTATGGCATCCATGTCGCCAAGCTGGCAGGCCTGCCGTCCGCCGTGGTGGCGCGCGCCGAAGAGGTACTGGCAACCCTGGAAAAGGGCGAACAGGCGGGCGCCTTGACCCGTCTTGCCGACGATCTGCCGCTCTTCGCCGCTGCACCCCCGGCGGCGCGCGGCAGGGGTCCCTCGCCCATCGAGGAAGCGCTCGCCGCCGTCGAACCCGATCAGCTCACGCCCAAACAGGCGCTGGAGGAACTTTATCGCCTGCGCCGGCTGGCGCGAGGCGAATAGAACCGCTATATCGGCGCGCCATGAAATTTTCCCATTTGACCGAACGCATCGGCGGCGAGGGCGCGCAAGCCTGGGCTGTCCATTTCGAGGCCATCCGGCGCCGACGCAAGGGCGAGGACATCATCGTCCTTTCCGTGGGCGAGCCCAATTTCGACACGCCGCCGGCCATCGTCGCCGCGGCCAAGGCCTCCCTGGACGAAGGCCGGACGCATTATACCGACGTCGTCGGCGATCCGCCCTTGCGCGCCGCCATTGCGCGCCGCCATAGCAAGCGCAGCGGCCAGCCCGTCGGGCCCGAGAACGTCGTGGTGGTCGCCGGCGCCCAATGCGCGCTGTTTTCCGCGGCACTTTGCGTTCTGGATCCGGGCGATGAGATCATCGTTCCTTCCCCCATGTATGTAACCTATGAGGCGGCCATCGGCGTGACCGGCGCTACCATGAGCCGCGTGCCGCTGCGCGCCGAGAACCGCTTCCGCCTCAAGGCGGTGGATGTTGCCGCCGCCGTGAACCCGAAGACCAAAGCGGTGATGATCAACAGCCCGCATAATCCGACGGGTGCGGTCATTGCCCGGGCCGAGCTGGAGGCGCTGGCGGAAATCTGCCGCAAGCACGATCTCTGGCTCATCTCCGACGAGGTCTATGGCTCCCTCGTTTTCGACGCGCTTCATCTCAGCCCGGCGAGCCTGCCCGGCATGGCCGAGCGTACGATCACGGTGGATAGTCTTTCCAAGTCCCATGCCATGACAGGCTGGCGCCTCGGCTGGGCCATCGGCCCCACGGAGCTCATGGGTCATATGGGGCATCTGGCGCTCTGCATGCTCTATGGCTCGCCGGGATTCGTGCAGGATGCGGGCGTCGTCGCCCTCGAGCAGGATCACGCCGAGGTGCCACAGATGCTGACGGCGCTGCGCCGGCGGCGCGACAACCTCCATCGCCAGCTGGCCCAGGTGCCCAAGTTCTCGGTCGAGTTGCCGGAGGCGGGCATGTTCCTGATGGTCGATATCAGCCGCACGGGCCTCAGCGCCAACGACTTCGCCTTCGGCCTGTTGGACGCGGAGCGCGTCTCGGTGCTGCCGGGTGCCGCTTTCGGTCCGCAGGTCGCCAACTACGTGCGCATCAATCTGGGCGCGCCGGACGGCGAGCTCGACGAAGCCGGCCGCCGCATCGCGGCTTATGCGCAGAGACTCTAAAACCGATTGCGTCGAACACGCGGGTGTCCATTCGATACCCGCCCCCTTGATGGGGCGATTATCCCCTACTTGACTAAATGATTTGGGCACCCTATATTCCTTTCATGGGAGAGAGGAAGCCCATGAAAAAGCGCATTCACCAGCTCACCGCCGGCCAGTTCGACGCCATGTTCCCGGATGAAGATGCTTGCAAGATTTACTTGGTCAACCATCGCTGGCCCGATGGCGTTGCCTGCCCGCGCTGCGGCAACGTAGACGTTTCGCCCCACGCCTTGGCTTTCCACTGGCAATGCACCGCTTGCGCTGAGAAAGGCGGCTATCGCTTCTCTGTGCT
>JBGPNG010000149.1:0-5289 GCA_041487395.1 Dongiaceae bacterium | reverse complement strand
CTTGGCAAAGACAAGGTAGCTGGCGGCATAAGGCTTGCCGGCGATTTCCTTGGCGAGGCCGGTGACGAAGCCAAGACGGCGGCTGCGGTCGCTATCGGGCAATGTCGCGACCCGGGCCTGATAGGTCTCGATCGATTTGGGTTTCGGATAGTAGTAACCCGCCTGGGTATCCTGGGCTAGTGCCGGCCGAAGCGTCGCGCCAGCGAGGACGAGGGCCAACGCCACAATGATTGTCGGGCGCATGGCCGCGATCCTTATCTCTATTGCCGATGCGGCCAGCTTGGATGCTCGCCGCCGCCTTGGCAAGCCGGTATAATCCCGGCCATGCCCGCTGCCGGCCACCGCCCGAAGACTCCCGCCCTGCCTTTCGCCTTCCTCGCCGCCGACAGCGTCGAGGCGCGCCGGGCGCGCTCCCGCCTCGTCAAGCGCTACGCTTCGGTGCCGCCGGACAAAGCTGCGATCATCGTGGCGCTGGGCGGCGACGGCATGATGCTGGAGACGCTGCATCGTTTCATTGGCCGGGGTACCGCGATCTACGGCATGAACTGCGGCACCGTCGGCTTCCTGATGAATCAATTTCGCGAAGAGGATCTGCCGGAGCGCTTGGCCGCAGCGCAGCCCGTGGAGCTCCATCCCCTGGCGATGACGGCCCGCACCATCTCCGGCAAAACCGTCAAGGCCATGGCGATCAATGAGGTTGCGCTGCTGCGCGAAACCCGTCAGGCGGCGAAAATCGGCATCACCATAGATGGCGTGGTCCGCATGCAGGAGCTGATCTGCGACGGCGTCTTGCTTTCCACCCCGGCGGGAAGCACGGCTTACAATCTTTCGGCGCATGGTCCAATCCTGCCGCTGGGATCGGGCGTGCTGGCATTGACGCCGATCAGCGCCTTTCGGCCCCGGCGCTGGCGGGGCGCCCTGCTGCCGCATTCGGCCGAGGTGGTGATCGAAATACATGACAGCGCCAAGCGGCCCGTCTCGGCCGTGGCCGACTATACCGAGGTGCGCGATGTGACGGAGGTCGCGGTGCGCGAGGACCGCAGCGTCGCCTTAAAGCTGCTTTTCGATCCCGAACACAATCTGGAAGAGCGCATCCTGCGCGAGCAGTTCGAATCCTGAAGCGGATCGGCGAGGCACGCGCTCAGATACTCTGCCGGGCATACGCGACGATGGTCGAGATCAGCCGGTGCATATCGCCTCTCAGGCCCTCGAAGCCCGACGTCTTCGCAACGAGCGCTTCGTCGAGATAGAGCCGGCGGTTGATCTCGATCTGCAGGCTGTGCCGCCCAGCGGCCGGGTCGCTATAACGCTGCACGAGTTCAGCCCCCTTGAAGGGGTCGTTGAGGCGCACGCTATAACCCATGGCGATCAGGCGATCGCGGACCAGTGCGGTGAATTCGGGCGCGCAAGCCAGGCCATCGAGATCGCCGAGCACGAAATCGGCGCGCTGATGGGCATTGCGACCACGTCCCATTGCCTTCATCGAATGGCAATTCACGTGCCATACGGCGCCGAAACGGCCGTGGGCAGCCTTGAGCATCGATTTCAGCGCTGCATGATAAGGCCGGTAAAAGCGGGCGATGCGGCTTTCGACTTCCGCCACCGCCAGCGAGCGGTCATAGATGGGCAACTGCGGACTCAACAGGCGGCGCAATAGGCCGAGGCCTCGCTTGCTGCGCCCGGTGGGGGCCGCACCATAGGGCCAGGGTTCCGCCAGCAGGCTTTCGTCGATATCCGCTTCATGCCGGTTGGGGTCGATATAGCTGCGCGGAAACAGGGCGGCCAGAAGCCAGGCGCCCTCGTTCGGCGCGTCGGCGATCAGCTCGTCCACGAACGCGTCCTCGGCCCGGCGCAACTGGTCGAGTGGTGCCGCGTGACCGAAGTCGTCGGGATAGTGCCGGCCGCTATGGGGCGAATCGAAGACGACCGGCGCCATCGCCTCGGGCCTGGGATCCTGCTGCATCAAGACGCCCGGCAGATGACGACGGCCCATCGGCTCGCCTCTTGCCACGCTATCGGGGGAACGGATATCCATGGTTCACTGCTGTCTCAACTCTGCCTTGTCGGCGCGGGAGTTCGATTTGCCCCATTCCATCGCGAGCCTCGAGATGATCCGCCGGCTGGTTGCGATGGATACCACCAGTCGCAATTCCAACCTGGAGATCATCGGATATATCGGCGACTACCTCGCCAAGCTCGGCGTCGAGAGCCGTCTGGTACATGATGAGTCCGGGCGCAAGGCCAATCTCTACGCCACGCTCGGCCCCACCGACAAGCCCGGTATCGCGTTGTCGGGCCACACCGACGTGGTGCCGATCGATGGCCAGGACTGGTCAAGCGACCCATGGGCGATCGCCGAACGTGACAAGCGGCTGTTCGGCCGCGGCACCGCCGATATGAAAAGCTTCCTTGCGGTGGTGCTGACCAACGTCCCGGAAATGCTACGCCGGCGACCGACGACGCCGGTCCATCTGATCTTTTCCTATGACGAGGAGGTGGGTTGCGTCGGCGTGCGTCGCCTTCTCGATGCGCTGCGCGATGCCCCGGTCAAGCCGTTCGCCTGCATCATCGGCGAACCGACCGACATGAAGGTCATCGTCGGACATAAGGGCAAGAAAAGTCTGCGCTGCCGGGTGCGCGGCCGCGAATGCCATTCGGCCCTCGCCCCGCAAGGCGTGAACGCCGTGGAATACGCCGCTGAAGTGATCGTCTATCTGCGCGCCATGGCGCGACGCGTCGCCAGCGAGGGACCCTTGGACGAAAACTTCGACGTGGCGCATTCCACGGTTCATACCGGCGTCGTTCACGGGGGCACGGCCCTCAACATCGTGCCCAAGGATTGCGCGTTCGATTTCGAATTCCGTTATGTCCCCGGAGTCGATCCGGAGGCGCTGTTTGCCGAGGTGAAAGACTTTGCCGAGCAGAAGCTGCTCCCGCAAATGCAGGCTGTCGACCCTTCGACCGGCTTTTCCTGGGAACTCCTCTCCGCATTCCCGGGGCTCGACACGCCAGTCGACAGCGAGGTCGTAACTTTCGTCAAATCGCTGACCGGGGCCAATTCGGTCAGCAAGGTCGCCTTCGGCACCGAAGCCGGCCTGTTCCAGCAGACGGGCATCCCGACGGTCATCTGCGGCCCGGGCAACATCGCCCAGGCCCACAAGCCCGACGAGTACATCGAGATCGAGCAGATCGCGCTGTGCGAAGCCTTCATGCGTCGGTTGATGGATCGCGTCTGCAGCCAGCCCGCTTAGCCGTCTGTAGCCTGGCAACGCCGGTTTGCCGCCGATTCATGTCGCCCTGGCGCACATGATATAAGCCGCGCCCGACAGGCTGACAGGAGCCCCTAGGGAGCGGCAAAATGCTCATCGAGAACTACCTCGAGAGCTATCATCTGCCCTGGGTGCATTTGGGCCTCAACTGTTATTCGCGCATGTCCGATCATTATTATTTTCTGGCTGGGCAAGAAGCGGGTGGTCAGGGCGTCGCGGTCTACGCGCCGGGCAGCAAGGATGGCCAAGCACTGCCCGCCATGGTGCTGCCCGAGGATCAAGCCAAGCGCGGTGAATACCCGGTGCTCTTTCCCTATCTCTTGACCGGCGTGCAGTCCGATCACTTCTTCCTGATCGACGTTATGCCTGTGGCGCCGGAATTGACGCGGGAACGCTTCGACATATTTTTTTCGGCGATGGCGCGATGGATGAATCCCATCGGGCGATTCGCGAGCAGACCATCGAACGCTGGAGCGATGCCTTCCTGGAGGACATCGAAGTCGTCGAGCGGCTGCAGCGTGGACATGCCTCACCGGCAGCAACCGGCGGGCGCTTCTCACCCGTGCCGGATCAGGACGTGCATCATTTCCAGCGCTGGATCGTCGAGCCCATGCTGAGCCGCGAGGCGATGGCCATCGCAGTGGAATAATTCCGTGCGCGTCGATCGCGCACCTGCGGAAAACACCTCGCTCGCGCTAATTTCGCATTAAGGAAAGGCCACTACTTTGCCACTATCATGCGGCGGCGTTGCGTGGTCTGTGGTGCGCGAAGAAGCCGCTGTTGGCGGGAGACGAACCCTCTCTCCCTCGTAATTGCAGTCAGATCGCGCGAGTATCGCTTTCGCGATATGCACGACAGCATCGTCTTTGCCGGCGGCGGCTTCTTCACCATCTCAATCATCGCTGCGATCACGTTCGCTGCAAGGAGGTGCGCGATGCTGCGCCACGTTGGCCTGGTCGCCGGGACCAAGCATGTGACGCTTGCCGAGGCCACCAGGGTAGCGGCAGCATTACAAAAACAAGTAGCGCGCGATGCCGCGCCATTGTGGCGATTGCAGGCATCCATCGCCGCCTTCGCCGCCGTCAAGGACATCCCCATCGGCTATTGGCCCGTCCTGATCATGGACGACATCCACGAGACGGGTGCCGCGGGAATTCATCTCGACAAACACGGCCGGCCTTATGCCCTGGTTGAATACGGCCCGACATGGTCGCTGGCGGCGAGCCACGAATGCCTGGAGATGCTGGTGGACCCAAGCGGCGATCGGCAAGTCTCGGGCCCCTCGCCGGCACCGGGCCAGGGCGAAGTGAATTTCCTGGTCGAGGTCTGCGACCCCTCCGAGGACGCCCAGTTCGGCTACACCATCGATGGCGTGCTCGTCTCCGACTTCTGCACGCCGCATTTTTTCGAGCACACCGGCGCTGGCGCACGCTACAGCTTCACCGGGGCCATCAGCCGGCCGCTCGAAGTGATGAAAAACGGCTACCTCAGTTGGTACGACCCGGTTTCAAACGCCTGGTTCCAGGAACAATACTTCGGCAGCAATCCAAAATTCATCACGCTTGGCCTGCCGAGCCCGGCTTTCCGTTGCATGCGGGAGTTCACCAATCGGGGCGAGGTCGATCACCGACGTCTATCACATGTCAGCGCCGCCTCCACCGTGATGCGCCGGGCTGTCGTGCGGCGCCAGCAGCACTCCGACGCGTCAGCCGCGAGCGCCGACTTTCTTTCAGAGGAGATCGCCGATCTCGGCCACCGTCTAGGCGGGCCAGTCAGCCGGCGGCGCTAATGGTTCGATGCCAACGGATGACTCCCATCCGTTGGCTGAATCGACCCACCAATTATTTGATCCGGAGGTCTGATTCACCTAACGCTTCGGTAGGAAGCGTCAGGATCAGACCACTTAAGTCGATTCGTCGCCGCCGTCCCTAGTTCATCGTGGCGAGCACGGCCGGCAAATCGCCGAGCCGGCTGAGGGTGCGGGTCGTGTTGCCGTCGAAGACGAAGGCCGACAGCGCGT
>JBGPNG010000148.1:0-5300 GCA_041487395.1 Dongiaceae bacterium | reverse complement strand
CTCTCGAGCAGTTGAATGCCGTCTTGCAGATGACCCCGCCCGCCAGCCCGACCTCCATGGCGGAGACAGGGCTCTCGGCCCGCGCTCTGATGGAATTGGTTCTGAAAGCTGTCCAATCCGGCGGCGTGAACACGGTGCCCAGGCTTGTCGAGGTGCTGAAGCTTCCGAGCAGCGTGGTTCAGGCCTTGGCCCAAGAGGGGGTCGATCACAGGTTCTTGAAAGTCGTCGGTTCGGAGGGCAACGGCAGCCTTCCGGTGCTGACCTACGCTTTGACCGAAGTCGGCCGTTCGGCGGCCGTGGAAGCGCTGACACAAAGCAAATACGTCGGGCCGGCGCCGGTTACGGTTTCATCCTATATCGAGCAGGTAAACCGCCAAAGCATCACCAACGAACGGGTAAGCCGCGAACGCATCAACAATGCCTTTAGCGATCTGGTGACGACGGCGACATTCGTGAACAGGATCGGGCCCGCGATCAATTCGGGCCGCTCGATCCTGCTCTATGGCCCGCCCGGCAACGGCAAGAGTTCGATCGCCGAAAGGATCGGCCGAATTTTCACGGATATCATCTACATTCCCTATTGCATCGAGGTCGAGGGCCAGATCATCTCGGTCTTCGATCCAAGCGTGCATGAAGAAATCAGAAAACCCCTGACAACCGGCAGAGAGCAGATCGAAATCCGCAGCGCGGATCTCGACCGTCGTTGGGTTGCCTGCCGTCGGCCGGTGATCATTGTCGGCGGCGAGCTGACCCTCGACATGCTCGACCTGCGCTACAGCCCGACGTCGAACTTCTATGAGGCCCCGCTCCATATCAAAGCGCTGGGGGGCACCTTCGTCATCGACGATTTCGGGCGCCAGTTCGTGCGGCCGACCGATCTGCTGAATCGGTGGATCGTTCCGCTAGAGGAACGGACCGATTATCTGAAGCTCGCCACCGGCGCGATGTTTCAACTGCCCTTCGACGAGCTCGTCATTTTTTCGACCAATATGACGCCCAGCGACCTGATGGACCCGGCATTTCTGCGGCGAATTCCCTATAAGCTGGAATTGACGCCCCCATCGCCGACTGACTACAGAGAAATCTTCCGTCAAGTTCTCATGCCCCATGGGCTGGATTTGACGGAGTCGATGTTCAGCTGGCTCATGGATGAGCTGCAAGTCCGTCGCGGCCTCTCGCTCGCCTGCTATCAGCCCGGTTTTATTGCTGCCCAGATATTGAACGCGTGCCAGTTCGAGGGGCGCTCCGTGGAAATCAGCGAGGCATTGATCGTCGAGGCGTTGTCGAATTTGTATGCCGGCCCGCCGAAGAGCCCGCCGTCGCCGCCCGAGCGCGGCCAGGTCACCACATTGAGGCCCGCGTTCGCCCATTGATCGTCGCCCCGAGCCAATCGCCATCAATCACCGTCAGGTAGAATCGGATCAAAAATCGTGATTGCCACAAACGCTGCCGCAAGAGTCAACGAGAAGAGGCGCCTGCTTGTCATCGACGACGAGCAGAGCATTTGCGAATTCATCCGCCGGGTGGCCGAGAATCAGGGGTTCGAGGTCGTGACCGTACTCACCTATGAACAATTCAAGGCCGCATACGCGTCATTCAAGCCCTCAGCCATCGTGTTCGACCTGATGATGCCGCAAGTCGACGGTGTCGCCTTGATGGAGAAGCTGGCGGAGCAACGCTGCACCGCGCAGTTGGTCATCATGAGCGGCTACCACCCCGAGCTGCTGAAAAGCAGCAGCCGCCTGGGAAGCGGTTATTCGCTGGACGTCAGGGGAACCCTGCGCAAGCCCTTCGGTGTCAGCGAACTGAACGACGCCTTGACGTGGCTGAATTGATTTCGGCATAGATTTCCAGGTTCATTCAGCTCATCGCGGCCGGAGCTTCAACCGATAGCGGTGTCGCCTCAAGAACTCGGCGAACCGGTCAGTCAGAAACCCACGTCCGGTCACCAACTGGGACAGGTTGAACGCCGATCCTGTGTTGACTTCGACGACGACCGGGCCCGAGGGCGTCAGCGCGATATCGAAGGATTGATAGGCGAGCCCGCTGAAGATCGGCGCGCAATCGAGGCAAAGCGCGATCAGCTTGTTCCAATCCGGCAGCATGAGGCCGCGCAGCGGCCGTTCGCTGTCGGGATGCTCGGACAATTCCTCGAATTTCAGGCCAAACCCACGGATCACCCGCCGAACCATGCCGGTCTTGGCGTCGATATCGGCGAGCAGATTCCCCGGCCGCCAGAAATTGTCGGCGATGTTGCCGGCGGCGGGGATCTTCCACACCGTATGCAGAATTTCGGTCCGCCCTTGGTCCAAGATCACGATGACGCGCACCGTCGAGATCCCGCTGGCTATGCCTCGTATGGCGGGATGCGCCTCCAAGACCGTCTGGAAAAGATAGCTTTGGTCCTTGCCCATCTGGGTGACGAATGCCTCGATCGCGACATTACGGCCGTTGGCCGTTTCCAGATGCCGGTCGGCATAGGTCTTTATCGAGACGGCACCAAAACTGCCGACACCACTCAGCGGTTTGGCGAAAAGCGGGTATCTTGCTTTTCCCGAGAGAAAGCGATCGAGCTCGTCGATCGATGACAGTTTCTCGGCCGGCCGAAAGTTGCGGCCTGTCCTGTCGTACACGGCCTGCGTTTCGGGAATTGGAATTCCGTAGCCCTTGAGGATCGCGGCGGCCAACGCCTTGTCGTCGGCCGCGGCCCACCAGTGGACGTTGCAGCATTTCAACAGCAGGCGATGACTGATCCCTTCGCTGACGAAGCGCAGCTTTTCCTCTGGCGTGTAGAGCTCGTCATCGTAGAGGCGATAGTAGTAATAATCATGTGGCGTTATCTTGCCGTCGCCCACCCCGAGTTTGAGGATTTCCCGAATTTGCGCGCCATAGGGTTTGTTCTTTTGCCGTGCGGCGTGGTGCATGCACTGCAAGATGTTCAGGCTCGGCTTGGATTTCCCGAAATCCTGCAGCAGGAGACTAGCTTTATCGGCCATGACAAATCCGCTCAACTGCCACCGACCGGTATGCCGGCCCTGTTACCCCCGAAAGATACCTCACGAGTCGAACTATAGCAGCAGAGCGGATATACGGTTAAGTGCGACGGAAGGAAGCTTCCCTCAATTTTCGCGGGCCCTGCCTTACGCATTGGGGCGCGTCGCCACTGTTTGCCTGTCGATGCTGACAGCCTTGACCAGCGCGAAGACATCGCGGCCGACCGCAAGCGACAGGTCATGGGCCGCGCGCGCCGTAATACGTGCCCACAGGGGCGTCCCGGCATCGAGTTCGACATCCACATAGGGTCCGTCAGCCGGATGGATGGCGGCGATGCGCGCGGCGATGATGTTTTGGATGCTGAGGTCGCTCGGCCGGGCGAGAGCGATGGAGACGTCGCGCGCCCGGATACGCAAGCGCAATTCGCTGCCCACGTCGGCGGCAATCCGGGCGATGGCAAGTCGACCGCCGGCAAACCGCAGATAGCTGAGCGCGAAGTCTTCGTCATGGGATTCCAGTTTTGCCGCCACTAGAGCACCGGCCTCCGCCGCGCCGATCAGCCGCTGCAGCTCGGGCCGCCCGAATACGTCGGCGACCGGACCGTATGCCGCGATCCGACCTTGCTCCAGCAACAATACTTGGTCGGCGAGACGAAGGATCTCGGTCGCGTCATGGCTGACATAGACGATGGGCAGGCTGAGTTCGTCGCGCAGCCGCTCGATATAGGGGAGGATCTCGGCCTTGCGCTCGCTGTCGAGAGCGGCCAAGGGTTCGTCGAGCAGCAGCAGTTGGGGGCAGGCGAGCAGGGCGCGGCCGATGGCGACGCGCTGCTTCTCGCCGCCCGACAGGCTGACAGGGCGACGCGCCAGGAGATGGGAAATGCCGAGCAGTTCGACGATCTCGCCAAGTCCGATCTTGCGTTCTGCCGCGGGCGCGCGACGGTGGCCATAGAGCAGATTGGCTTTGACGTCGAGATGGGGAAACAGCCGGCCTTCCTGAAACACGTAGCCGATGCGCCGGCGCTCCGGCGGCAGATCGATGCCCGCGTCGAAATCGAACAATCTGCGATCGCCGAGCGCGATTTTTCCCGCGTCCGGGCGAGCGAGCCCGGCCAGCATATTGATCAGCGTCGTCCTGCCGGCGCCCGAGCGTCCGTAGAGCGCGAGCAGGCCCGACGGCGGCCCACGAAAAGTGGCGGCAAAGCGAAAATCCCCGAGGCGTTTTTCAGCGGAGAACTCGAGCATCGGCTTAGCCCCTGATCCGCAATTCGATCCGCCGCGCCAGAAATTCGGAGACGACCACGGCGCCCAGCGCCAACACCAGCGATATGACGGAGAGCCGCAGGGCCGCCAGATCGCCATCGGGCTGCTGCGTCAGCGTGTATATGGCGATGGGCAGCGTGCGCGTCTGGCCTGGAATATTGCCCACGAAGATGATCGTGGCACCGAACTCGCCCAGGCTGCGCGCGAAGGCGAGCATGATCCCGACCAATACCCCGGGCAACGCCAGCGGCAAGGTTATCGTGAGAAAGACGTCGAATGGACCGGCCCCCAGCGTACGCGCGGCCGCCTCGAGCTTGCGGTCGACCGCCTCCAGAGACAGGCGGATAGCCCGTACCATCAGGGGAAAGGCCATCACCGCGGCGGCCAGCGCCGCGCCCTTCCAAGTAAATATCAGCGTGATGCCGAGATGATCGTAGAGCCAGGCGCCGATCGGTCCGCGCCGACCGAACAGAACCAGCAGCCCATAGCCGACGACGACCGGCGGCACCACCAACGGCACATGGACCAGCCCGTCGATGAACCATTTGCCGGGAAAATTACGGCGTGCCAGCAGCCAGGCGACGGCGATTCCGAACGGCAGGCTGCCCGCGACGCTGAAGAAAGCGACCCGCAGGCTGAGGCGGATCGCCTCCCATTCGAGGTCAGTTAGTTGCAGCGCCGGCACCGATCACCGTGAACCCGGCGGAGAGGAAGGCCTCGCGCGCCTCTGGGCCCATGAGAAAGGCATAAAAGTCGCGCGCGCCAGCGTCGTCATGGCCGACGATCAGCGCCAGCGGATAGACGATCGGCGGATGGCTGGCCTCGGGAAAATCGACGGCGATGCGCACCTTCTTGCTGACCAATGCATCGGTGGCATAGACGATGCCGGCAGCAGCTTCGCCCCGTTCGACCAGCGCCAGGGCCGCGCGCACATCTTTGGCCCGAACCACCGAGGGCTCGAGCGCCGTCCATTGCTTCAGGCTCTGAAGTGCCGCCTTGCCATAGCGGCCAGCGGGCAGGCTGTCGGGATCGCCCATGGCAAGT
>JBGPNG010000147.1:0-5305 GCA_041487395.1 Dongiaceae bacterium | reverse complement strand
TATCTCCGCGGTCGCGCCTGGGGGGAGAAGGTCGATCAAGCGCGGCATGCGCCGGCCGTGGAGCCGAAGGGCGCCACCTTCACCGCGCTCAAGGTCGAGCGCCGATCGGACTGCGCCTGGATCGCGCAATGCGTGATCGACGTATGAGAGAGTAAGCGAGGGTCGCTTATGGATGTCAGCAACCTTTCCCGTATCTCGGAGACCGAGTGGCGCCTTCCGCCAAGTGGGGCGATGCGTGCGCCGGCGGTAATCTTCGGCAGTGCGGCGCTCCTCGCAGAGATGGACGACAAGGTGCTGGAGCAGATCCGTAACGTCGCCTGCCTTCCCGGTATCGTCGATGCGGCCTACGCCATGCCCGACGCGCACTGGGGCTATGGCTTTCCAATCGGCGGCGTCGCCGCCTTCGATCCGCAGGAGGGTGGCGTTGTCTCGGCTGGAGGCGTTGGTTTCGACGTCTCCTGCGGCGTCCGCACGCTGCTTACGGGCCTGCGCCGCGGCGACCTCGAGAGGTTAAAGAACGACCTCGCCGACAGCTTGTTCCGCAACATCCCGGCTGGGGTCGGCAGCACAGGCCAGATTACGCTCGATGCGCATGAGATGGACGCCATGCTCGATCGCGGCGCCCGCTGGGCGGTGGCGCAAGGGTATGGCATGCCGGCTGACCTGGAGCGGATTGAGGAAGGCGGACGCGTGGCCGGCGCGAGCCCCGATGCCGTGTCGGCGCAAGCCAAGAAGCGCCAGCGCGACGAGATGGGGACTCTGGGCTCGGGCAACCATTACCTCGAAGTGCAAGAGGTGGCCGCAGTCCATGATGAAATCGCCGCCTCGGCCTTCGGGCTGCGGTTGGGCGAAATCGTCGTCAGCATCCATTGCGGCTCGCGCGGCCTCGGCCACCAGATCGGCACCGAGTTTCTACGGGAAATGGCGGTCGCGGCTCCCAGTCATAACATCGTGCTGCCCGATCTCGAACTTGCCTGCGCGCCTATCCAATCGGAGCTGGGACAGCGTTATCTCGGCGCCATGCGGGCGGCGATCAACTGCGCGCTTGCCAATCGCCAAATCCTCACCCATCTCACGCGCCGCGTGTTTGGCCACTTTTTCCCCGGCCGCACGCTCGACCTCCTGTTCGATGTGTCGCACAACACCTGCAAGGAGGAATGGCATGACGTCGCCGGCCGGAAGCGGCATCTTTTCGTTCACCGCAAGGGTGCCACCCGCGCCTTCGGCGCGCAGCACCCGGATCTTCCGACCGCCTATGCGGCAGTGGGCCAGCCGGTCTTCATCGGCGGCAGCATGGGCACATCGTCGGCGATCATGGTTGGTACCTCGACTCGGCCGCAACGCGCCTTCGCCTCGGCCTGCCACGGCGCAGGCCGGTCCATGAGCCGACACCAAGCCCTCAAACATTGGCGCGGACGGCAAGTAATCGACGACCTTGCCAAGCGCGGCATCATCGTCAAGAGCCCATCGACCCGCGGCGTGGCAGAAGAAGCGCCAGGCGCCTACAAGGACATCGACGCCGTCGTCGAGGCGACACAGGCCGCCGGGCTGGCGCGCAAGGTGGCTAAGCTCGAGCCAGTGGTCTGCATCAAGGGTTGATCTTTGATCGGTCTCGGCCCCGAGACCGCGACAGCGGTGCAGGGGGTGCGCGTGGCCACCGAAAATCTCATCCGGGTTGGCGCTCAGCTGATGATCGGCCAGTCTCGTAACGCGACGATGGGTTTTCTTGGTATCGTGGGCACACGGCTGGCATCGCTGTTGAGGTTGCGGGAGAGCCGTGATGCCGATGCCCCCTTCCTGCGCCAGCAGCTAATCGTTCTGAAGCGATCGGAACCAGGTCCCGTCGGTATGAGTCCCTCACGGACGGCCCGCTGAATCATAGTGCGTGAACCGTTCGAGCAAGATTGGCGCAAATACCGCAGGCAGCATGTTGCAGAGCGAGCGGTGGCGTCTATGATCTGGGGAGGTCCTTGCAGAGAAGGCCAGCCAGCGAAGCGCGCTTCGGCCCTACCGGGTGAATTCGAACTCATCTCTCGCTACTTCGCGCCCCTTGCGCGTGGGGCTCCCGGCGCATTCTGACTGCGTGACGACGACGCCGTGATCGTCCCAAGTCCCGACCACGAGCTCGTCGTCAAGACCGACGCAATCGTCAAGGGCGTCCATTTCCGGGCTGACGATTCCCCCGACCTCATTGGGCGCAAGGCCCTGCGGGTCAATCTTTCGGACCTTGCCGCGAAGGGGGCGGTCCCGCGCGCCTAGCTGATGAATGTCTTTCTGCCGGAGCGTGTCACGGAAAATTGGATTGCCGGTTTCTGCCGCGGACTGGCGCGGGATCAAAAAGAGCACGGCATCGATCTGATCGGCGGGAACACGAATTCGATGCCGGGCCCCCTGGCCGTAGCGATCACTGCCCTGGGCGAAGTCCGCGCGGGACGGATGCAGCGGCGTGGCGGCGGTCGTCGAGGCGCCTAGCCTGCCGCTGTCCGCAGCTGCCGGTGCTCTGATTGCCGCCAAGCCCGAACTCGTGGCGAGCACGCTCACCGGCGGCGATGACTACGAGATCGTCTTTACGGCGCCCCAGGCGGCGGCGGAGCCGCTGGCGGACAGGGGTGGGGGCTAGCCGCAGGGCCTCACGCTCACCTGGTCGGCTTCACCTTCGCGGCCGGTGATCGCGATCCCGGCAACGCCAAACTTTCCCACTACCCAGCCGTTGGTCGTCAGGTGGCGCGATACCTGCTCGACCGAATAGCGGGATTCGCTGGCGGCCAACGCCGCTGGAAGCACGAGCTGGTCCCCGAGATGGATATCGGCGGCTGCGCCCGAGCGCCGGTGCGCGAGGAGCATGGCAACCGCCTCTTCGGCAACGACCTCGGAGGATTTGCCTCTGCGCCCGATGGCACTGAATCCGGCGTGACCGTTCGCAAAGTGGGAACCGAGGAAGATGCCGGCGCCCGGACAGGCCGCGTCGACATCCTCGGCCCCGATATGGGCTTCGATGCCCTGCGCGCGCAGCAGAGAAAGCGCGTGCGCTCTCATTCGTTCCGCCACATGGACCGGAAGCCGAGAGCTGACGGCGCGACCTCGGACGGTTGCGCGGGCGTCATAGCCCTCGCGCAGGAGCGGCCCGAGATGGCCGCCGCCGAGCCCTTCGACGGTCGCGCGGATCTCGCCGCCGCCCGCCGGATACCAACCCCAGCGCAGCAGCTCTGCCTCGCACCGTACGCCCATTGCGGCCAGAGTAGGCAACCACACGTCTCGCACATAGTCGAAGCTCGGACTCCAGGGCACATGTGTGCCGCCGCGCAGGATGAGGCTCGATCGTCCTGCGGCCAGAGCGAGGGGGAGCAGCAGAGTCTGCAGCACGAGAGTGATTGCCCCGGCGCTGCCGCCCTCGCGCTGGGCGGCGACGTCAACAAGATACTCGCCAGCGCGCGCCTGCCGGCGCGGGACGAATTGCAGCGTCAGCGAGCGAAGCTCGTCGCCAGCAAGTTCGGCATCGCAGAGGGCTGCCGTCGCGCGCAAGGCGGTCAGATGTTGCGCTGCCAGACCGGGCTTCGGTCGGCCGGCCCGGATATTGACGAGCTCAAATGAGCGCCCGGTCAGAGCCGAAAGCGCGAGCGCTGTGCGCAGAATCTGGCCTCCGCCTTCGCCATAAGAGCCATCGATGACGAGGGGCTGGCGTCGCTGCCCAGACCTAATCTCCATGACGTCTGTCCCGATGAATGCCCTGGAGGCGCCGGCGCGCCGACGGGATCCCGCCCAAAGGGAAGAGAAATACGCCTTCGCCTCGTCTGGACCCCGCGCGGCGGGCGATCTGCGGCCTAGCCGTCGGGCGCACCGCGGCCGTCGTCGCCCGCTCTGCGACTCCCCGGGGCCGGGTCCCCCGGGACGAGTTGACGAGCCGCTTTCACCTCGTCCAGCCGACTGACAGGCGCGGTGTGGGGCCCCGTCTGTAGCAGCGTCGGATTGCAGTGCACCTCCTGCGGCGACCCGGCGAGAAGCAGTTCTGCCTCATGCTCTCCGCGGTGAACGAGGGCATGGGCGATTCCCGAGACGTTTGGTTTGTTGGCGGGATGCCATTCGATGCAGCCGCAGCAGCCGAACAACGACTTCTGGAATGTTGCACTCTCCATTGGTTCTGCTCGGCTCTTCGCCTTCTCCGGTCACGTCAGCGTTTTGCCACGGGTGCGATCGTCGCAGCGGCAGATCGGGTCCGCAGTCCTAGAAGCCTTCGTTCACTACAAGCTCCTTGCGCGACCGTCGCGGGGGCCGGTCAGGCATTTCCGCGGGCTCGCCTAGCGGGATAACCGCGATTGGTCGCAAGCCCTTAGGCGCATTGACTGCATCAGCGACGGCATCATCGTCGAACGCACCGACCCAGCAGGAGGCAAGCCCCAAATCCGCTGCAGAAAGCTGTGCATACGCGGCCGCGAGGGTTGCGTCTTGCAGCGAGAACAGCAGACGGCCTCGCTGACCATATTTCGCAGCACTGCGCTCTGGATCGGCGAGAAAGACGAAAACCACGGAAGCTTCGGCGATGAAGCGCTGTCCGTGCGCGGCATCGGCCAACGCAGACTTCGTCTTTGAGTTCTCTACGATGACGACGCGATATGCCTGAAGGTCGCCAGCAGATGGCGCCAGCAGCACCGCGTCAAGAATTGTCTGGATTTTTCGACGATCCAATACAGTATGGCGGTAGGCCCGCACGCATCGGCGCCTGTCGAGTGTCTCGAGAAATTTGATGTTGGGATCCCTCCTGCATCATGGCCGCGACAACCCGTGTGGGCGATCGCCGAATCGGCCGGTCCGGCTGGCTTAGCACGATGCGACAGCGCAGGAAGTCTATTCGAATGTGCAAGTCCCTGGGTTGACCTGAGTCAATATCAGCCGGCGTTGCCGGCCTTCCGCCCCCAAGCGCTCTTGAGTGCTGCTAACAAGAAGCGGCTAATCGATTATGCCGCATCCAGATTACCCTATCTATCCGACCTGGCGACCCCGGATGAGGTAAATGGCAGGGACAGGCGCGGCACAGCGGAAAAGTGGATCAAGAAGGGCAAGATCGCGATGAAGTGGACGCGGCTGCCGTGCTATTCGTTCCGAGCAAACGAGGTGCTTCTTCAGCTGCACGCCCCGGCCTACGACATGGCCAGCTTCCTGCGCACCCTCGCCCCGCCGAATGCGGTCGCACACTGGTTGCTGACCAGCCTGCGGGAGAAGCTCGTCAGGATCGGCGCCAAGATTGTCACGCATGCCCGGTACGTCATCTTCCAGATGGACGAGGTCGCGATGCCGCGCGACCTGTTCC
>JBGPNG010000146.1:0-5312 GCA_041487395.1 Dongiaceae bacterium | reverse complement strand
CTCATGGGCTATCCGGCCGCCTATTGCATCGCCATGACCAGGTTCCGGCATAAATGGCTGCTGCTGCTTCTGTTGATCGTGCCTTTCTGGATCAGCTTCATCATCCGCACCTTTTCCTGGATTCACATCCTGGGCGAACAGGGCGCCATCAACGCGACGCTGCGCTGGCTCGGGCTGATCGATCAACCGCTGCCCATGCTCTACAACGAGGGCTCCGTCATCATGGGCATGATCCACTTCCTGCTGCCTTACATGATCCTCAACGTCTATGTCAGTCTGGAGGGGATCGACCGAAACCTGCTCTCGGCCGCGCGCACGCTCGGTTGCACGCCCTGGCAAGCCTTCCGTGAAGTGACATTGCCGCTGTCCGTGCCGGGGCTCTGTGCCGGCGCACTTCTCAGCTTCGTGCTGGCGGCAGGCAGCTATGTCACGCCGGCGATCCTGGGCGGCCCGAACAATTTCCTGTTCGGCAATCTGATCTATGATGCCGTGATGTCGCAGCTGAACTGGCCGATGGGGGCCGCCCTGTCGATCGCGCTCTTGGTCCTGCTGGGCGCCATCGCTGCGATCTATAGCCGCTATATGGGCTTGAGCCGCATTTACAGGGGGCTCAGCCGATGAACGAAGGCATCTGGGGCTGGCGCGCGGTGAAGGGGGTCAGCATCCTGGTCTATCTCTTCATGTTCGCGCCCATCACCGTCACCATGCTGTTGTCCTTCAACGCCTCCCAGTTCGGCGGCTTCCCGATGACGGGCTTCAGTTTCCATTGGTTCGGCGTCCTGTTGCAGAACGAGACGGTGATGCGGGCCACGCGCATGTCGCTGATGCTGGGTTCGCTGACGGCCCTGATCTGCACCGTGCTGGGCATTCTCGCCGCCATGGCGTTGGTGCGCTACGACTTCCGCGGCAAGGAATGGGTCAATACCCTGTTGATATCGCCGGTGCTGATTCCCGAAACGGTGCTGGCGGTGGGTCTTCTGCTGTTCATCCGCTGGGTCCATGCCCCGCGCAACTTCCTGCTGCTGCTCATGGGCCATGTCATGCTGTCGTTGCCCTATGTCGTGCTGGTCGTCCAGGCGCGGCTCATCGGCATCAAGCGGGTCTATGACGAGGCGGCGCTCAGCCTGGGCGCCAACCGCATCCAGACATTCCGCGAGATCACCATGCCGCTGCTGATGCCGGCCGTGCTGGCGGGCATCCTGCTTTCCTTCACCATCTCCTTCGACAATGTGACGGCCACCCTGTTCTGGCGACCGCCCGGTGTCGAGACACTGCCCACCCAGATCTATTCCATGCTTCGAACGTCGATCAGCCCGGAAATCAACGCTCTGGGCACGCTCATGATCGTGATCACGGTGGGGCTGCCGCTGATCGGCGGGGGAATTGCCCGCTACCTGGCGCGCAACCAGCGTTGACATCGATAACCCAAACGGGAGGACTCAAGATGAAGATGGACATGACGAAACGGCTCGAAAGGCTGCTCGACCGGTACCAGTCGGGCAGCATCGACCGCCGTAGTTTTCTCAGCCTGACCGCCGCGGCGGCCGCGACGGCCGGCATCAGCGCAGGCTGGAGCCGCCGGGCGCTGGCGGCGAGCGGCGAAATCCGCTTCGACGGCTGGGGCGGCGTGGTGCAGGACGCGTTGCATAAGAACGCGTTCGTGCCTTATACGCAGAAAACCAGCGTGAAGGTTACGGAAGGTACTTTCGGCGATGAGATCGACATTTTGACCAAGGTGAAAGCCAGCAACCCGGGCGACTACAACGTCATCCACAGCTCGGGCGTCGATTGGTACAAGCGTTACGTCGATCTGGGCTTCAATTCCGAATTGAACGAAGCCAACATCCCCAATCTGAAGCTGGTCATGACGGCGCTGATCGACCCGTTCCGCAAACTGACGCCGAAGGCCCTGTCGGCCGCCCCCTACGATTACGGTACGACGGGCATCGCCTACAACACGAAGGTCATCAGCAAGGATGAGGCCGAAAAGCTTGGCGTCAATCTGCTGATCGACAAGCGCTTCAAGGGCAAGATCGGCGCGGTCAATGAAATGCAGACTCGCGTCTGGTACGGCGCGCTGCAAAGCGGCCAGGATCCCAACAATGTTTCCAATATCGACGCCATCTGGGACAAGGCCCGGGAAAGCCGCGAATTGGTGAAGAAGTATTGGGAGTCCGGCGCCGAATTGATGGACCTTCTGAGCAAGGAGGAGATCGTCGTCACCGAAGCCTGGTCGGGCCGCATCGCCAAGCTGCAGCAACAGGGTTTCCCCATCGGCTATATGGATCCTCCAGGCGGGCTCGCCTGGATGGAGGACATGCTGGTGCTGAAGGGCTCCCCGATGGCCGAATGCGAGCAATTGCTGAATTTCATGCTGGAACCGGCCGTCGCCATCGCCGTGGCCGAGGGGCAGAACTATCCGCCCTCCCTCGATCCGACCAAGGTTGCGATGTCGGATACGGTGAAGCACCTGCCGGCCTTCGATTCTACCGGCACGCTGAAGAACCTGACTTTCGCCGATCCGGCCTATTGGGCGCCGAAGTTCGACGAGTGGGAGAAGCAGTGGAATCGTATCGCCAAGGGCGCCTAATCGCCCTGTCGCAGAGGGCGTCGGCGGCAATCGCCGGCGCCCGCCTGCGGCGAGCGGACATAGCCCCCGTCAGACCGGTGCTGAAAACGTGAATCAAACGGAACCTGCCGTCGAACTGAAGCAAGTCACCCTCGGCTATGGCGATTTCATCGCCGTGAAGAGCGTCGACCTGCGCATCGAAAAAGGTTCCTTCGTGACTCTGCTCGGGCCTTCGGGCTGCGGCAAGACGACGATCCTGCGCTCCATCGCGGGGCTGGTGAACCCGCTATCGGGGCAGATCATCATCAAGGGCCGGCGGGTCAATGACGTGCCGATCCACAAGCGCAACATCGGGCTGGTATTCCAGAACTATGCGCTGTTTCCTCACAAGAACATCTTCGACAATGTCGCCTTCGGACTGAAATATCGCAACGTCGAGCGCGCTGCGATCACCCGGCGCGTGTCGCGCGCGCTGGACATCGTTCGGCTGCCGGGCGTGGAAAAGAAATTGCCCTCGGAACTCTCGGGCGGCCAGCAGCAGCGCATTGCGCTCGCCCGGGCCATCGTCATCGAACCGGATGTGCTTCTGCTCGACGAGCCGCTATCCGCCCTGGATGCCAATCTGCGCGAGGAGATGCGCACGGAGTTGAAGGCGATCCAACGCGAAGTCGGCATCACCACCGTCTTCGTCACCCATGACCAGGAAGAGGCATTGGCCATGTCCGACGTGGTGGTGGTGATGGACCACGGCCTGGTCGAACAGACAGGCGCGCCGGAGGAAGTCTATCGGTGGCCCGCGTCGCGCTTCGTCGCCAATTTCCTCGGGCAATCGAACATCTTGCCGGGCATCGTGACGGGCACCGCTGGCCAATCCGCCGTCGTCCGGCTGGGCAATGGCGCCCAGCTCGCCGTATCCGAAAGTGCTGGCGCCCAGGTGGGACAAAAGGTCGAGGCCGTCATCCGGGCCCATCGCGTGATTGTTGGCCCAGCGGGCAATGGCGGCCAGGGGAATGTCTTTGCCGGCCGGGTCAAGAGCCTCTCCTATCTCGGCGGCACGGCGGCCTATTTCGCCGATGTAGACGGCCTGCGCTTCCAGGCAATCAATGCCGTCGACCGCAACATGTATCGCGAGGGCGATGCGGTCAGCCTCGCCATTGCGCCGGAGGATTGCGTCCTTCTCGATGAGCGTGGGCGACGGATCGGCGCCTGAGGCGATGGCGCTTCCTTTCACGCGCATGCACGGCGCCGGCAACGATTTCGTCGTGCTGGATGACCGTGCCGGGCGCCTGAAGCCACGGGCCGAGGCGCTGGCGCAAGCACTTTGCGACCGGCGCAAGGGCCTGGGCGGCGATGGCTTGATCCTGATCGGCGCGCGGCCGGCCGAGGGCCAGGCCGACTTCGCGATGACCTATGTCAACGCCGGCGGCGCGGAAGGCGAGATGTGCGGCAATGGTGCCCGCTGCGTGGCGCGCCGCGCGCTGGAGCTGGGCCTTTCCGGAAGGAATTGCAGTTTCCTCACGCCGGCCGGCGTGATCGGCGCCGAAGTCTTCGCCGACCAGGTCCGCGTCACTCTTTCGCCGCCGGGCCCGATCGAGGCGCCGGTCCGCTTGACCGTCGCCGGCGAAGAGCTCGAGGTTCACGGCATCGATACCGGCGTTCCCCATGGCGTGGTCTTCGTCGCCGATCCGGACAAGGTGGATATCGCCCGCCTTGGGCCTGCCTTGCGTCACCATCCTCATTTCCCGCGCGGCTGCAGCGCGAACTTCGCCGCCGTTGGGAAGGGACATCTAAAGATGCGCACCTATGAGCGCGGCGTGGAGGCTGAGACGCTGGCTTGCGGCACGGGTGCCGCAGCCGTCGCCCTGATCGCCCACCATCTGAAGATGGCCTCGGCACCAGTTACGATCGAAGCGCGCGGCGGGCGTTTGGTCGTCGATTTCCGATCCGTCGGCGATCGCTATGCCGATGTCACTCTCGCGGGCCCGACCGAGACGATCGCTGCCGGCGAACTCGATGCCGATTGGCTTAGGGCGCGCGGTCTGGGCGACCTGGCCTAAGCGGTCACGCCGAGGGCCGCTGTTCGAACTCCGCCGGCGGCTCCTCCGCCGTGGGCTCGCTGGAGATGCTGTCGACGCGGGCGCGGGGCGGCCCTCTCCGGCAGGCGGCGATCATCTCATCGATCGCCGCGGGTTCGCCCGCGAGCAACACCTCGACGCTGCCATCCCGGCGATTGCGCACCCAGCCGCGCAAGCCGCGCCGGATCGCTTCCTCGACGGCCCAGGAGCGATACCATACCCCCTGCACTTTCCCCCGGATCCGCACCAGGCGTGCCGTCATTCGAATTCGAGAATTGCCTGATCGACCGCCAGGCTGTCGCCGGGCGCCGCATGCAGCTTGCCGACCTTGCCGTCCCGCTCGGCGCGCTACTGGTTTTCCATCTTCATCGCTTCGACGACGGCCAGCTCCTGCCCCGCCTTCACCTCATCGCCCGATTTGACGGCGAGCGAGACCAGCAGCCCCGGCATCGGCGACAGCAAGAACCGCGACATGTCGGGCGCCTGTTTCACTGGCATCAGCTTGGCGAGTTCCGCCGCGCGCGGATCCATCACCCTGACCACGAGGGTGACGCCGCCATGGCTAAGGCGAAAGCCCACGCCCAGGCGATCGACCTGCACCGACACCGGTTGGCCATCGGCGCGGCCGCGATAGAGGGTCTCGCCCGGCCGCCAATCGCCGATCAATT
>JBGPNG010000145.1:0-5320 GCA_041487395.1 Dongiaceae bacterium | reverse complement strand
CTCTGGCGCTGGCGGAACTCATCGCCGCCGGTCAACGCGTCGTGGTGACCCATGGAAATGGCCCGCAGGTAGGCCTGCTGGCACTTCAGGCGGCCGCCGGCCCGGCGGACGGAGCATATCCACTCGATGTTCTCGGCGCCGAAAGCGAGGGCATGATCGGCTATCTTATAGAGTAGGAACTCAGCAACGTGCTGCCCAAGGGCAGTCTCGTTGCCGCGATTCTCACTCAAATTCGGGTGGATCCCGACGACGCCGGCTTTCGCAACCCCACCAAGCCTATTGGACCGATCTATGACGAAGCAGCAGCGAGCGGCCTGCGCAAAGAGCGCGGCTGGCGGATGGCGCGGGAAGGTGATCATTGGCGCCGCGTCGTCGCTTCGCCGAAGCCCCTCGAGATCTTGGAATCGCGGGTCATCGGCTTGCTTGTAAACCACGGCGTGAATGTCATCTGTGCCGGCGGCGGTGGCATTCCGGTCGTACGAACGAAGGGCGGAGCCTATCTTGGTATCGAGGCCGTGATCGACAAGGATGCGGCAAGTGCCCTGCTGGCACGTTAACTCAACGCCGATATGCCGGTCATGCTAACCGATGTCGACGCGGTCTACCTCGACTTCGGCACCGCCAATGCGCGGGCGGTCCGCCATGCCAGCGTTGCCGAACTTGAGCCTGCAAGATTTGCGACGGGTTCGATGAGGCCAAAGATCCAGGCGGCGATCGATTTTGCCTCAGCGACGGGCCGGCCGGCGGGGGATCGGGCGGCAGCAGGACGCCACTGCCATCGTCCGGAGAGAAGCCGGGACTCGGATTTCGCCGGAGGCGTGAGGCCGGAGTCAGGGCGTGTACGCGTAGAGGGGCCAAGGGCCGAGTGAGCCGGACGTCCGGATCCACACGAATGCCGAGCAAGGTGGCGTAATAGCCACGAGCAGACATTCGGAGAAAACATGCCCACGATCTGCGGGCGGTTGCGACGGTCCAATTGATTGACATATCGCAATGTGAAAGTCGGCCGGCTCGATGATACTTTCTAAAATTAGCCATTGTGGAGGCTGCGCATGAGCCGGTCTATGAACGTCAACAAGGCAGGACTGGTGCTTGGGGCTGTGATCGGTGGGTGGCATCTCTGCTGGGCAATGCTGGTCGCACTAGGGTTGGCTCAGCCCGTCATTGATTTTGTCTTCTGGATGCACTTCATCAAACCCATCTACGTGATCGAGCCCTTTGAAATCACGAGGGCCGCCATTCTTGTGATTGTGACCGCCGCTCTTGGGTTTGTGATTGGATCAGTATTCGCAATGGTTTGGAACGCTGTGCACAAAGCGTGAGCCTCAATCATAGTCTATGCGAGCGGCAGTATTGGCGTCAGCATGCCTTACGCCGCGATTGCGTGACAAATCTATTGGTCCATTTCGGGTCAAAACCGAAGCTATTTCACAAGGCCTCTCTCATCGCGCTCGTCGAGAAATGGCTGAACGACGCCGTCGCGGTGCCAAAGCAAGATCGGCAAGACCGATCAGCTTGCCAATCCGGCCGCCGACCCGCCGTCAGAAGTGCTGCTGGATCAAATACCCGGGGAAATGCGAGCTGCACGCCATGACATGAGTGATGGCCGCGCGATCATATTCACCGCCCGAACGGTAGCTATCGAAGAAATTATTGAGCCGTTCTACGCGCTCGGGCATTGCCGCAACAGCCTGCAAGCCAATGGAAACGCCGTAGTTGGTGAAGGCGAATTTCGTGTCGGGAAGATCCGGGTCCCGGCAGAAATACCCCTCTGGCCGCCACATATGATCCAGCGTGACGAGGCAGCGTTTCCTTTGTAGCCGCGCCCAGTCTTCGTTCGCAAAGAGATGGGTCATCCACAACATCATGCCGAGACCCAGATCCTGAGTAATCACGAGACCAGGCGCGGATTGGTCGATTAGCCTCCGCATATCGGCGATTTCGCGGGAGAGCGCTTTCTCATCGAGGATCCGGTACGACACATACCCATCGAAGGCATCGAGCGCGCCCAAGCCAAAACCTGGATACGGGCCGCTCAGATCCTCCTTCATTTTCCAGATCACGCCGCGCCCGGGTACGAGAAAGGCGTCGTGGGCCTGATGCACGAGATCGATGCCTTTCTCGCGGTATCGCGGGATATGCCGCCCGATCACGGCGAGCGCATAGAGCCACATGGCAAGGTAGTGGAAGTATTGGCCGTCGCGGTCAGGCTCCTCGCCGATGCGAACGCCGCGCGGCCGCCCAAGCACGCGATCGACCTCCGCCACCACCTGTTCCGCCTGATCCAGGAATTCATCCTTGGCCAGCGCGCTATAGAGGGACACCAAGAGGACGACGCCGAAGGCGTCCGTCCACAGATAGCGTAGTCCGTTGGGCCAGATATGCTCCGCCCGCATCCAGCGCAGCTTGTCGAGGGCATATTCGATCCCACTCGCCGCCGGCATGTCGGCCTCACAAGCCGAACGGATAGGTATCGGGAAGCCCTTCGAGCTCCTTGGTCCCGAACGGGGTCACCGCGCGGGTTTCGTCGAACCAGATATATTCGTCGAACTGGGACGGCAGAACGGCTTGGAAATAATGACTCGCGAGCTCCGTCTCCGGCCGGTAGATCACCCCGATTGCCCGTTCCAGGCGCGGCTTCGCCAATTTGTTGCGAACCTCTGCGGCCGAACGGCCGCGCAGCGGCAGCATGAATTGGGGACGACCGGTTTCGTGGCATAGCCATTCATAGCTCTGCCGAAGCGAGGGCAGCACCGCCTTGACCTCCATCGGCCCGTCCCAATCGGACGCCGCCGCGACCGTTCCCGAATGGGTTCCGAACCCGATGGAAAAGGCGCGGTCGCCGAATTCTTCCCGGCACAGATGCCCGATATTGTACTCGCCGCGCGCAGACATCTCCGTCGCGGCGGCGTCGCCTATGTGGGAATTGTGTGCCCACACGATGGCCTTGGCTTCGGGCCCGTGGAAGGCAAGCAAGGTCTTCAGCGTTTCGAACATGTGACTGTCGCGCAGATTCCAGGAGGCGCGGGATCCGTAATACATGATCCGGTAGTAGTGCTCGGCGTCGGTCACCAGGCGGGCATTCTGTACCGCATCCATGAAGCGCTCGCCGTCATGGGCGGCGTAGTCGCTTTGCTTGTGGAGAATATCCGCCAGCACGCGCACGACCTCCTTCTCGCACGTCCGATAGGCACCGGTCAGCGCCGCATGGCCATAGGTTGCGGGATCGGCCTGCCAGGGGGTCAGGCAACCATAGCGATGCCGTGCGATCCGCGCGGAGTCGGTATCAACCTCGTCCAGATATTTCAGCACCGACCGGATCGACGTGTAGAGGCTATAAAGGTCGAGCCCGTAGATCGCTACTCGGTTTTCCAGTTTTCGGGCTGAATTCTGGGCGTGCAGCCAATCCACGAACGACCGCACCTCGTTGTTGCGCCACATCCAGGTCGGGAAGCGGGCGAACGCCGTCCACTCGCTCGGCGGATATTCGAAATGCCGCACATAGTGATCGAGACGCGCCACGTCCGGCCAATCGCCTTCGATGGCGACGAAGCGAAACCCCTTGCGCGCTATCAGCTCCTGCGAGATGCGCTCGCGCATCCGATAGAATTCGGAGGTGCCGTGCGTCGCTTCTCCGAGCAGCACGATTTTCGCGTCGCCGATCCGCTCCAGCAACGGGTCGAGGTCCGCCGATCCGATCGAATTGAAGGGCTCGGAGGAAGCGGCGATCGCCCTCACCACGTCACCCTCGGCCGGGCGGGCCCGCGCCGGGCGCGGTGCCGGTGGAACCGGTAGCTCCTCCGGCGCCCATCCTTCCTTGCCGACGAGCGGCACAAAGCGGACATCGGCGATGTCTTCGCTTGTGAACTTGCCGTCCGAATTCCGCGTGACGCGGACAAGCTCTTGCGCCCGCGGATCGGTACCGACAGGAATTACCAGCCGGCCGCCGATTTTCAGCTGTTGCTTGAGGGACTCCGGAACCTCGGGTCCGCCCGCCGCGACGATGATTGCGTCATAGGGCGCCGCTGCGGCCCAGCCGAGGGTCCCATCGGCATGCACGACATGGACGTTGCGATACCCGAGAGCCTTCAGCGTCGAAACTGCCTTGTCGGCAAGCTGGCCGATACGCTCCACCGTGTAGACTTCCGCTGCAATCTCGGCCAGTACCGCCGCCGCATAGCCGGAGCCCGTGCCGATCTCGAGCACTTTTTCGCCACCCTTGAGAGCCAGCGCTTCGGTCATCAGCGCCACGATATAGGGCTGGGAGATGGTCTGACCGGCGGCTATGGGAAGCGGCGCATCCTCATAGGCGAATTCCCGCAGCCGCTCGGGAAGAAAAGCTTCCCGCGGCACTTTTCGCATCGCACCAAGAACCGCTTCGGAACGGACGCCCCGCGCAGCAATCTGGTGTTCGATCATGTCCTCGCGAAGCTTCGAAAGATCACTCATCCGCTATTCCATTCCGCTTAGAGGACGCTTTATCCACCCGCAGAGAGGGCGCACACGCCCCATCGGAGTAAAGTCTGAGCTAATGGGAACCGGGCATCCTTGATCTCGATCAAGGCCTGGGGATTCGTTCCGCTCGTATTCGACGTTCCCCAGATGACCAAGGACCGACGTGAACACCATCATTTTGCCGGGGTACCAGGAAGCCGAAAGACCGGTTCCTGGGCGCTTCCGGGATGCGATGTCGGGCAAGACGTTGGCGCGCATTGCGGGCAACGCTGGTTATGGCTTGTCAGTCGACGCTGCTCGGTTCCGCAGATACGCGAACCAATATACTGCGCCGACCAGCGCCCCGCCGCCGATCACGTTGCCGATCGTCACCGGAACGAGGTTGGCAATCATTCCGGCAATCGTCAGCGCGGGAAACTTATCCGGCATCGTGCCGATATCAGCCCAAAATGACTGTGGCGCAAAATGCTTGATCAACAGGCCATAGGGAATCAGGTACATGTTTGCCACTGAGTGCTCGAAGCCGGCAGCGACGAAAGCGGAGACAGGAGGCACGATGGCCAGGATCCTGTCAGTCGTCGTGCGCGCGCTGTAGCACAACCACATGGCTAGACAGACAAGCACATTGCCCAAGACGCCATGCACGAGCGCAGGGAGAAATGGAAGGGATGCTTTGCCCTCAGCTATAGCGAGCGCGGCAGCACCGACGGCGCCGTCCCCGTGGCCGTAATTTTCAGTAATGAAGACGAGCGCTGCGGTAGCAACGGCTCCAATGAAGTTCCCTACGTAGACCAGCGTCCACGCTCGCAGCATTTCAACGATGCCGACGCGGCCGCTCGCCCAGGCCATCACCATCAGATTGTTG
>JBGPNG010000144.1:0-5389 GCA_041487395.1 Dongiaceae bacterium | reverse complement strand
GCCGGTAACCTTGTCGGTGGCCAACCAGCGCATCTTCTGCAACTCGGGAGCTTGCGTGAACAGACCCTCAGTGTTGGAGAGAATCGCTGACGTGGTGAGCACCACCGAAGGCTGCGCATTGGCGATGATGGCTCGAAGCCTGGGGAGGGTCCGCTGAGGCTGAGCCAGATTGGGCGGAGGCAGTGGGACGGCAATCACCTCGGCATATAAACAGCCGAAAAACGCGGCGATGAACTCGAGACCTGCTGGATAAAGCAACAGCGCACGCTCCCCACCTGCTCGGTAGCTTTGGAGCAGCGCCCCAATGCTCCGGGCCTGGTAGTCCAACGCCGCATGGGTCAGATGATCCCCTTCTGCTTCTCCATCGGACAGATAGGTATAGGGCCGCTGTTCAGGCTGCTGAAGCGTTCGCCAGCGAAGGATTTCGACGAGCGTGGAAAATTCCACGACTGGTTCAGTAAAGTCCCTCTTCATGATAGGCCCCATGGAGTGGTCCGGGTGGGATGATAGTTTAGAGCTGGTCGCGACGCCATGAGGAGCGTGGCCGGCGGAGCTGGTGGCGGTTGCGCAGCCGGCCACGCGAGCAAGGCAGGCACGAAGGCCTCGGGCGTCGGCGAGCGGTATGCTCATACGGCCGGAGCGCTGGCGCGCCACTTTGGTACAGAACTGGGGACGCCAAAACACGCCGATTTTGCCCTTGATTCGGCGACGAGCGTGCGAAGCAGTTCGCTTTTCGAGCCCATGATGCGAACCTCTTGCACGTCGACCTCAATGCGTTGGGCGAGTGCACGCAGGTCGTCGCAGCGATAGCGCCGCCCTCGTTTGCGGATGCACTTGCTGGCCGCGCCAAATCGGCCGTTCTTGTTCCGTCGCTCGCAAACTTATTTCTGGCGTCGATGTCATGGCGCTCGGCTCAAAACTGCCGCTTCATCGATCGAGGCGACGGCTCCGTCCGGCTCAAATTCTCATGCATCCCGCAATCCGCCCGCGGCTTGGTCAAAATCATCTGTATTGAAGGTGCTTGCCACCCGGCCGTCCGCACGAACGACGACCGTCTTCATCCTCGGCCCCGGCGCGCCACAAGCCTTCCAAGGTCTCGCCAGACCTGGGCCCACGTCCTGCTTCGGCGGTTGGCGGAAGACTGCTAGTGCCAAAATGGAAATCTCCAGCGCGTGAATAGACGCCGGCAGCGGGGAGAGCCGTTGAGGGCGATGGCCAGCGAGGAATATGAGGAGCCCCAGGAGCCGACAACATAATCGCAGGCAGCGAGCAGCAACAAATCGGCATAATCGGTCACCGTCTGCGCCAGGTCGAAGGATCTCGGCCCGCGCTGCCTGATCGCGGCATCCTTCGGATAGGCGATGATGCCTTCGGCAATGCGCAAGCGCAGCTTCGCCTCGGTCTGAGGATTGTCCGTGGCGAGAAAGACTGCGCCTCCCTCGCGCCGGATCGATCTGGCCGCCCGGACGAATAGCCGGTCGGGAGATATCGCGACGGCGGCCCGGTTGTCGGTGCGCCGCATGTGCAAGCCGACGATCGGTCCGGGCGGAAAGGCGGCCCCCCGGAACGCCACGACCTTCTCCCGGACAGCCCGGGAAGGCCGCGCCAGCCAGGGCAACAGGCCCGCCTTGTCTATGGGCTTCACATCTGACGTCGCACCGAAGCAATGGCAACTGTCGAGAACGACGCCGGTGGGGCCGTCGAGAGGAATGCGCCTGAGCTCGGGCGATCCACCCTCGTCGTTCAGCAGAGTGCGCATGGCGCTGTAATTGCGCGCCAAGCCCTCGGACAGCTCGGCAATCACGTCGATCGCAGGATCCGGCTCGAACAGCGCCTCGTAGTCCTGCCAATCCCAGACGACGCTGCAGCGCGCATCGGCCATCTGGCAAAGACGCTTGGCCGAGGCGATGGCTCGCATTCGATTGCCGAGCCCGCCTCGCGGCAGAAGGACGAGATGCTCGAGGGCCAACTAAAGGGCTTTCATGATTGGTCGCGCCCGCTCCCGACTCACTTTCGCCGGACCCGGGTGACGGCGTCGCGCCAGCCCTGGTAGAGCCGGCCGTGCTTGGCGGCCGTCATCCGCGCCTTGAGCAGACGCTCGCCGCGCCTGGCCGGCCCCCGTCTGCGCAGCCGGGCACTATGTAACAGCGGAATGGGTACATGGGTCCAGCCGGATACCTGCGGAGCCCTTCGGTAGCGAAGCCCGGCGGGGCTGTGGGCAGCACCCAATACAGGTTGCAACTGGTCCATGTTCGGTTCGGGTCAGGCTCGGTCGCTGGGCGAGGCCGCCACCCTCGACTGATATTAGCCCGCCGCGGTCGTGCCCGGGGGGTTCGCCGGAATTGAAGCCGGGTAAAACCATGCGCAACCCAAGACAACGCAGAGCTCGGGTTTTTCTATCGCCGCGCAACAGAGTGAGGCGCCATGAAGCAAAGAAAAACAAACTCCAGATCGGATGGTTAGGAGTTCGAATCTCTTCGGGCGCGCCATCTTTTTCGCCATCGCGTGATGATTCACTTTTACGTCGGACCGAGCGCTGCAACAGCGGTGGCGTAACCAGTCTCACGCGCAAGGCGCGGTTGCGGGTCTGCATCTGGCGGTGCTGACGATCGCGCCCGCCGGGCAGCCATCCGCAACCTCGCCCGGGCAATGTCCTAAGCAGTGTCGTGAATGATCGAAGCAGGCTGCGACTTCCGCGGCTGGGCCGTCCAGCGGGCGGGGGCAGGCGACGGAAGCGCCGATCTAACGTGTCATCCTGGCAACCCAGTTCCCATCGCGCGCGATGGGAACTGGGGGGCTGGCGTGTCGGACGGATGATTCTTCCAAGCGCCAGCCCGCGCCATTTCCGCCGGCGTTACAAGCCTTTGCCGACGAGCAAGCTGTCGAGCGCGGCCTGGGTATCCAGGCTGACGGGAGTCTTGTTCGCGGCGGCGTTGAGCGCATCCTGCTCGGCCGCGGCCGCATCGAGGGCCGCCTGATCGGCTAGGGCGGCCGCTGCAGCGAGGGCGAGATCGCCTGGTGCAGCCAAGGCGGCAGCGTCGGCGGCGGCGGCGGCAGCGGCGGCGGCCGCAGCCGCGTCAGCGGCGGCTTCATATGCCGCGATTCTGCCGATGCGGGAGTTCGGCGACGCATTCGCGAACGCCATCGCCGAGGCATGAGCCGCATTCAGCGCCCCAAGCGAGCTGGCAACCGCGCCGTGATTGTCGGGGTGCGAATTGGCATTGCCCCCGGCGGCGTTCGAGGCGCCGTTGCCATTGCCGTTGCCGTTGCCGCCGGCGTTGCTATTGCCGCTACCGTTGCCGTTACCATGGCCATTGCCGGCCGTGGCGCAATTGGATGAAAGCGAATATGGCGAATCGAACTTCACCGGAAGCATGGTCAACAGAGCGGCGACCGCCGCCGAGACCGCCAGTTTCGAGGTCAGGTTAGCACGCATGTCGTGTCTCCTAAAAAGGGTAATGGCCGAAGCGAGCATCTCCCATAGGTCAAATCGAACCCATGCAACCTTTCGCGGCGGCGCCGCATCGGCGCCATCACGATATCGCAGAATAACGGCCGGTGCGGCCCTTTTATTCCGTGGCAATTTGTGGTGCGCTTTCGTACGAGGGTCCGGGACATGCGGCCGCCGGATGCGCAAGCGTTAAGCAGGGATTCGTTGAACGGGCCACGCTTCGACCTCTCGCCCGGGCCGGCCGAAGGCTGTGACCCGGGCAGGGGCATGACGATTGGAAAGCGTAGCCTTGCCAATTGTGGCTCAATCAAGTGAAACCGGCTTAGACTCGGCCCATCGCCAAGCCATATGCGACCCCGAGTGCCGCACAGACGCCGAGTGTCGCAATCACCCCCCATTTGAGCCGGAAGATCGCCAGCATCGCGCCCGCCGTCAGGACGAATGCTGCGAGATTCAACGACCGCAGCAGGGGAAGCTGCAGGCGCAGGGGACCAAGATTCAATTGGTCGACCCGGCCGAACAGCGTGTGCAAGGCGAACCAGATCGCGAGGTTGAGGATCACGCCGACCACCGCGGCGGTGATGGCGGCCAGTGCTGCGCCAATCGCCTTGTTGCCGCGCAGCGCCTCGATATAAGGCGCCCCCAGGAAGATCCACAGGAAGCAGGGTACGAAGGTGACCCAGGTCGTCAGCAGGCCCGCGACGGCGCCGGCGAAAAGCGGATTGAGCGGCCCGGGGTTGCGGAAGCCGCCCATGAATCCCACGAACTGCACGACCATGATGAGCGGGCCCGGTGTCGTCTCGGCCATGCCGAGACCGTCGAGCATCTCGCCGGGTTTGAGCCAGCCGTAGGTTTCGACGGCGGCCTGGGCGACATAGGCAAGCACGGCATAGGCGCCGCCGAAGGTGACGACCGCCATCTTGCTGAAGAAGACCGCGATCTGGCTGAACGTATCGTCGGGGCCGAGCGCCAGCAGCAATGCCGCGACCGGGCCGAGCCAGAGAGCCAGACATATGAGCGAAACCTTCAGCGACCAGGCAAGCGACGGCCGGGCGTGGGCCGGCATCGTCTCGCCAAGTGCCGAATCGGCATCGCTGATGCCACCGGCCCGCCCCGGCGCATGGCCGCCGCCGAGCAGAAACGCGGGGGCGCCGACACGCCCACCGACAAAGCCGATGAGGCCCGCGCCAAATACGATCAAAGGAAACGGCAGACCCAGGAAGAAGATCGCGACGAAGGCCGCCGCGGCGATGGCGCGCATGACATTGTTCTTGAGTGCGCGTTTGCCGACCCGCACCACGGCTTCGATGACGATTGCCAGCACGGCTGCTTTGAGACCGAAGAACAGCGCCTGCACCGCGCCGACATTGCCGAAGCTGGCATAGATCAGACTCAGCGCCATGATGGCCAGCGCGCCCGGCAACACAAACAAAGTGCCGGCGACCAGCCCGCCCTTCGTCTTGTGCAACAGCCAGCCGATGTAGATCGCGAGCTGCTGCGCCTCGGGGCCGGGCAGCAACATGCAGTAGTTGAGCGCATGGAGGAACCGGGTCTCGCCGATCCAGCGCTTCTCATCGACGAGAATGCGATGCATCACGGCGATCTGTCCGGCGGGGCCACCGAAACTGAGTGCGGC
Source organism: Dongiaceae bacterium (assembly GCA_041487395.1). Lineage (GTDB taxonomy): Bacteria > Pseudomonadota > Alphaproteobacteria > Dongiales > Dongiaceae > DASXQK01. Next base: position 302 of record JBGPNG010000144.1, on the reverse strand, counting down.
GACACGGATCCAGACGCGCAGCGCCTCGGCGAAAGAAACGCCATGTCCGGCAACAGGCGCCGGCGCGGGGCGCTTGGGGCGGTGGGTCAATTTGCCCTCACGGTTCGACATGCTCGCCATGAGGTCTTTGTTTTCGCCTCGTCATTGCGTCATGTCCGGGCCGGCCGAAGGCCGGGACCCGGACATCCACGACTTCTTGCCGCGCAGCAGAATGGCGTGGATGCCCGTGCACGCGCGGGCATGACGGTGTTGCTTGTTGCTCGCGCGCGTCATCGGTCGTCAGCGTTCCTTTTTGCAAAAAT
>JBGPNG010000143.1:0-5389 GCA_041487395.1 Dongiaceae bacterium | reverse complement strand
GATCTGGATTTCTAGGCGAATCGCTCTCGCCGATCGCGTACGGAGTCGTGCTAACGCTTGGACCGCCACCCCCACCCCAGCCCTCCCCCATCAAGGCGCAAACCTTCGGTTTGCAGGGGGAGGGAAAAGAGAAGACGCGCGCCGCCTCTACTTCCCCTCCCCCTGCGGGCCGACAGGCCCGCGAGCTGACGGGGGAGGGTTGGGGAGGGGGTGGCCGAATTTGCCGTGAATTCCACCACGCTGGTGCGTGGGCACCGCAACCACGTTTTCTTTCTGTCGTCGGAAGAAGAAGTCGTGCATACCCGTCAGGGCTGGGGCTGGATGAGCTGCTTCAGATTGTTCTGCGCCGCTTCGGCCGCCGGCGTGCCGGGGCCGAGGTTCATGGCCTTGCGCCAATCGTCCTGGGCGCCGGCCAGGTCCTTGGCGAGGCTGCGGATCATGCCGCGCTCCACATAGGCATCGGGATTCTTGGGCTGCAGGCGGATCGCCTCCTCGATATCGTCGCGGGCGAGATCCAGGCTCTCCACCAGCCGATAGGCGCTGGCCCGGAAGATCAATATGTCGGCCCGATCGCGCACCAGGTCATGGGCCTTGTTGAAATCGTCGATGGCATCCCAGTATCTGCCCAGGGAGGCGAGATTGACGCCGCGGTCGGTCAACAGATCGGCGTCCGAGGGTGCCAGGGCCAAGGCCGCCGTCTGGTCCTTCAGCGCCTTGTCGTTGTCGCCGACGAGCGACCAGGCCTGGCCCGCCTGGCCGTAAAGCCCGGCCGCCAGATCCTTGCGGTCTTTCGCCTGGTCCGTGGCGAGCTTTTCCAGCGCCCCCGCCGCCTCTGCATAGCGGCCGAGGCCGATGAGTGCCACCGCGGCGCAATGACCCGCCGCGGCACCGCCGCCCGCCGCCTGCCACGCCTTGGCGCTGGCCAGCGCCTCGTCCGGCACGCGCCGCGCCAGTGTCATGCAGTCGGAATATTCCTTGGCCTGATCGAGGGAGAGGTCGCCGGCGCGGGCCGCCGCTGCACCCAGCAACGACGCGCCGAGCAGGATCGTGGCAATGAGGATCCAAGCGCGCATCGGGTCGTCGCCTCGCATTCCGGCATGCTTTTGCGATAGTTTGACGTGGGGCGAAACTCCGCTCTTCGCCAGCGATTTGCAAGCCGGTCGGACATGAATGATTGGAAACTATTCTGCTTCGGCTTCGGCTATAGCGCCGCGGCATTGGCGCGCCGGCTGCCCGCCGGTTGGCGCGTGACCGGGACCTGTCGCGACGAGGCGAAACGGGCGGCGCTTGCCGCCGATGGCACCGGCGCCTTCCTGTTCGACGGCACGACGGCGCTCCCCGGTGCGGCGGCGGCAATGGCGGACACGACCCATCTGCTGAGTTCGGTGCCGCCCGATGATTCGGGCGATCCGGTGTTGAACCGCCACGGCGCCGATATCGCCCGGTTGCGCGATCTCGCCTGGGTCGGCTATCTCTCCACCACCGGCGTCTATGGCGATCGCGCCGGCGGCTGGGTCGACGAGACGAGCGAGCTGAAGCCCACGGGCGAGCGCGGCCGGCGCCGGGTGGCGGCGGAAGCGGCCTGGCTCGAGCTATGGCGCCGCCACGGCCTGCCGGTCCATATCTTCCGGCTGGCCGGAATCTATGGCCCTGGCCGCTCCGCCTTCGACTCCTTGAGAAAAGGCCGCGCGCAGCGTATCGACAAGCCCGGCCAGGTCTTCAGCCGCATCCATGTGGAGGATCTCGCCGGCGTCCTGCTGGCGTCCATGGCGAAACCCAATCCGGGCGCGGTCTATAACGTCTGCGACGACGATCCGGCAGCACCCGCGGAAGTGGTGGCCCATGCGGCCACATTGCTGGGGATCGAGGCGCCGCCGCTGCTGCCCTTCGCGAAAGCCAATCTCAGCCCGATGGGGCGGAGCTTCTATGACGACAACAAACGGGTGCGCAACGAACGCATCAAGCGCGAATTGGGCGTCACGCTGGCCTATCCCGACTATCGCGCCGGTCTGGCGGCCATCCTCAGGGGCGAAACCGCGCGCTGAGATCGTCCACTGCAGCGAGGATGCGCGCGATATCCGGCCCGCGCGAAAGGCGATGGTCGCCATCCTCGATCAACTCCACCACCACCTCGCTCCCCGCCAAGCGCTCCGCCAGGCGTAACGATGTTCGATAGGGCACGTCGGGATCGCGCATGCCATGGAGCAGGCGCACGGGACAGGCGAGATGGATCGGGCCGCGCAGAAGCAGATGCGCCCGCCCCTCTTCGATCAACTGCCGGGTATAGGCAATGGGATCGGGTTCATAGGCCGAGGAACAAGTGAGCTCGCCTTCGGCCAGAAGCCGCCGGCGCTGCGCCTCGTCCAGGCGATCCCAGATCAGATCCTCGGTGAAGTCCGGCGCGCCGGCAATCCCGATCAATGCGGCGACGCGGCTCCGCCGGGCCAGCGCCGCCAGCAAGGCGATCCAGCAACCCATGCTGGAACCCACGAGGATCTGCGGGCCTTGCGTCAACCGGTCGAGAACGGCGAGCGCATCGTCGCGCCAGCGGCCGATGGTGCCATGACGGAAATCGCCGGAGGAGGCGCCATGGCCGAAATAATCGAAGCGAAGATAGGGCCGGCCCAAGGCCCGGCAATGCGCCGCCAGCGCGCTCGCCTTGGTCCCGCTCATGTCGGAACGAAACCCGCCGAGGAAGATAACCCCCGGCGGAGTCGGGCCGGAATCCTGGAGGTAAGCGATTGTCGACTCGGGGCTACGTGCTAGAATCTTCGGGCTGCTTTCAGGGGTTTCGAGTCGGGTCATGAGATGAAACCGGGAATGAGGTGCCGAGGATGAGGCGGTTGGAAACCGCAGCCGACGACATCCATAGCATGGAGCCATGGCCCTCGGTATCGGCCCGGCTCGGCGTCCTCCAAGTGTTGCCCGACATGATGCCCAACGGCCCGGCCCGCGCCGCGGTCGACATGGCGGCCGCGGTCGCCGCCGCCGGCGGCCGGGCGGTCGTCGCCTCGGGCGGCGGCCCGCTGGTGGTCGATCTGCTGCGCTGCGGGGCCACCCATATCCTGGTTCCCTTCCATGGCAACGGCGCTCTCGCGCGCTGGTCGCATCTGCGGCGCCTGATGCGGGCCATCCGGCAATATCGCATCGCCGTCGTCCATGCCCGGGTGCCGGAGACCGCCTGGCTCGCCAAGAAGGCGGCGCAGTATTCCGGCGCCTGGTTCATCGTCACCTGCCATGGCTGCCACGATACCTCGACCGGCGCCATGCAACGGCAGAACGCGGTCATGGCCACGGCCGACCGGGTGATCGCCGTCTCCGACACGGTGGCCGAACATCTGCGCATCCATTACCCCATGCCCAGCGGCCGGCTCTCGGTCGTCTCGCCGGGCATCGATCTGCAGCGCTTCGACCCCGCGCGGGTCAGCGCCGAGCGGATCGCGCAGCTCGCCCAGCAATGGCGCCTGCCGGACGGCGTGCCGGTGGCGATGCTGCCCGGGCGGCTGACCCGCTCGCGCGGCCATCGCGCCTTGCTCGATTCCATCGCGCGGCTGGGCAGCCGCGAGCTTCATACCGTGTTCGTGGCCGAAGACCCGGGAAGCCCCGGCTATCGGCGAGAACTGGTCAAGCTCGCCGAACGCCACGGCCTGGAATCCAAGCTGGTGATCGCCGACGACTGCCGCGACATGCCGGCGGCCTATATGCTGGCCGATGTCATCATTTATTCGCGCGACGACGCCACGGGCTTCGCGCGCGTGGTGGCCGAAGCCCAGGCGATGGGCCGGCCGATCGTGGCCTATGACACCCCGCTGATTCGCGGACAGGTGGGCGACGGGCGGATGACCTGGCTGGTCCCGCCGGGCAATGGCGCGGCGCTGGGCGAAGCCATGGCCGAAGCCCTCGACCTTTCGGCGGCCGAGCGCGAAGCCCTCGCCCCCGAAGCCAACGCCGTCGCCCGCCTACGCTACAACCGCGCAACTGCCGCCTCCGCCATGATCGAGATCTATCTCGAACTGCTCACCGAAGCCCAGGCGGCTTGAACGGCGCTTCGTAGATTTTCGCAGCACTCCCGGTTTGTATTAACCCCCTCAGCCTACCCTCTCACCCAATGTCTTGGGGGAGAGGAAAGTTAGAGAGCGCCCAGCGAACAAGACTCCCTCTCCCGCTTGCAGGAGAGGGTCGGGGTGAGGGCGGGGGCGCTTGACACAACCTTGAATCTCCCTAAATTCCGACGCCGCGATGAATCGAACCGCCTTCCTATGATTTCCCTCACGCTGCCGGACGGCAGCAGGCGTCCGTTCGAGCGCCCCCCGTCGGGAGCCGAGCTTGCGGCCGCCATCGGTCCCGGCCTCGCCAAGGCCGCCCTTGCCGTCAAGATCGACGGCACGCTGAAGGATCTCTCGGCGCCGATCGAGCATGACGCCAAGGTCGAGATCGTCACCCGCGATCATCCCGACGCGCTGGAACTGCTGCGCCACGATGCCGCCCATATCTTGGCCGAAGCGGTGCAGGAGCTGTTCCCCGGCACGCAGATCACCTTCGGCCCGGCCATCGAGAACGGCTTCTATTACGATTTCGCCAGGGCCGAGCCCTTCACGCCGGACGACTTCGCCGAGATCGAGCAGAAGATGGCCGAGATCGTCGATCGCGACGAGAAGATCACGCGCGAGATCTGGAGCCGCGACCGGGCGGTCAAATATTTCCGCGACCATGGCGAGAGCTTCAAGGCCGAATGGGTGGCCGAGATTCCCGCCGACGAGGAAATCTCCGTCTATCGCCAGGGCAACTGGCTCGACATGTGCACGGGCCCCCATCTGCCCTCCACCGGCAAACTGGGCAAGGCCTTCAAGCTGATGAAGCTCGCCGGCGCCTATTGGCGCGGCGATCCCAAGAACCCGCAGCTCCAGCGTATCTACGGCACCTGCTGGCCCGACCACAAGCAGCTGGACGCATATCTCCATATGCTGGAGGAGGCGGAGAAGCGTGACCATCGCCGCCTCGGGCGCGAGATGAATCTGTTCCATCAGCAGGAGGAGGCCATCGGCTCGGTCTTCTGGCACCCCAAGGGCTGGACCCTGTTCCGCACGCTGGAAACCTATCTGCGCAAGCGCCTGGACCAGGCCGGCTATGTCGAGGTCCGCACGCCCCAATTGCTCGACCGCAATCTATGGGAAGCCTCGGGCCATTGGGAAAAATTCCGGCAGAGCATGTTCACGGCGGAATCCGATGATCGCGTCCTGGCGCTGAAACCGATGAACTGCCCCTGCCATATCCTGATCTTCAATCAGGGGCTGAAGAGCTATCGCGATCTGCCGCTGCGCATGGCGGAGTTCGGCTCCTGCCACCGCAACGAGCCCTCGGGCGCGCTGCACGGCATCATGCGGGTGCG
>JBGPNG010000142.1:0-5394 GCA_041487395.1 Dongiaceae bacterium | reverse complement strand
GATGATGGAGGCAAGTCGGCCCAGAACCAGACCCTCGGCATCGACGAGATGCCAGGTCCGGGTTACATCGGCCGGTTTCAATGAAATGGTCTTCATGATATCGAATGAACCGCTGATCGGTTGGATCGGGCGCGGAGTATCGCCATAATCCATGCGCCGTCAACGTAAAAAACGCGCCCATCACAGAGACTTAGTTTAGCGGTATCATATTACCTCAACAATGAGAGCAAGGTCGCGGTCCATGGATAGTGCAAGCAACGAACCCCTTCTGCTGCGCCAAGACAGAGAAGGCATCGCCACCTTGACCCTGAACCGGCCGCAGGCGCGCAACGCTCTTTCCATGGCGTTGATGGCCGAGTTGCTGCAGGCCTTTGCGGCTGTGGCGCAGGATAAAGCGGTCAAGGTCGTCATCCTCGCCGGCGCGGGCCCCGCCTTTTGCGCCGGGCATGATCTGAAGGAACTGCGCAGCCAGCCGAAGCAGGAGATCTATCAGGCGGTCTTCCGGCGCTGCAGCGAGATGATGCAGGTTATCGTTCGCCTGCCCCAGCCCGTCATCGCCCAAGTCCACGGCATCGCCACCGCGGCCGGCTGTCAACTCGTCGCCAGTTGCGACCTGGCCGTCGCCGCCGATGACGCGCGCTTTGCCACGCCGGGCGTCAATATCGGGTTGTTCTGCTCCACACCCATGGTGGCACTCTCGCGCGCCGTCCCGCGCAAGCAGGCCATGGAGATGCTGCTCACGGGCGACATGGTCCCGGCGGCCAAGGCGCTCGATATCGGATTGATCAACCGGGTGGTGTCGGCTGCCGAACTGGAAGCCGCGACCTTCGGCCTCGCACGGCAGATTGCGGCGAAATCGCCGCTCACGGTGAAGATCGGCAAGGAAGCCTTCTATCGCCAGACCGAAATGGATCTCGCCGCCGCTTACGACTTTGCCAGCGAGGTGATGACTCATAACATGATGGCCGAGGACGCGGCCGAAGGCATCGATGCCTTCCTGGGCAAGCGTCCACCCGTCTGGCGCGGGAAATAATGTGCGCCATGGCGGGAGCGAAAGACTATCCGGACGATCTTCTGAAAACGATACTCGGCAGCGTCAGGACCATCGCGCTGGTCGGGGCCAGCGCCAACCCGCTTCGGCCCTCCAATGGCGTGATGCGGTTCCTGCAGGGCCGCGGCTATCGCGTGATTCCGGTCAACCCCAAACTAGTCGGACAGAAGCTTCACGGCGAACGGGTTCACGCCGCGTTGGCCGACATCGGCGAGAAGATCGACATGGTGGACGTCTTCCGCAATTCGGCAGCCGCGGGCGGCGTTGCCGACGAAGCCATCGCCATCGGGGCCAAGATCGTCTGGATGCAGCTCGGCGTGCGCAACGACGGGGCGGCCGCGCGGGCCGAGAAGGCCGGGCTGACCGTCATCATGGATCGCTGCCCGGCGATCGAAATCTCGCGGTTGTTCGCCGGCGAACCGATCAGGCACGGACGGCCTGCATGAAGTTGCGATAGAGCCGGCGGGCATCGCGGTTGAAGGCCGGCATCTCCCGCGCCGCCGCCGCTTGCAGCTCGGGCATGGCCCCGGCGCCCAGGGTTTCGTCCAGCGCGCAGGCATAGGCCGGAATCATGGCCCAATCGCCGACGGTCTGCGGCTGCAATTCGCAGTGATATTGCATGCCATAGGCGCGGGGCCCAACGCGCATCGCCTGCACGGCGCAAAGCGGCGATCGGGCCAGTACCGCCGCACCCGGCGGCGGCGCCTGGACTTCCGCGCCATGCCATTGCAGCGCCTTGAAGCGATCCTCGATACCGGCGAACAACGGATCGTCTCGCCCCGCCGGGGTCAGCTCGACATCGAGCACCCCGACCTCCGTCTGCGCCGCTTTGCCGACGCGACCACCGAGTGCTGCAGCCAGAAGCTGGTGCCCCAGACAGACCCCGAGATAAGGCATGGCGCGATCGACGACGGCCTCGCGGATGGCACGCTTCTCGGCCGCCAGCCAAGGATTCTGATCTTCCTGCCAGACATCCATCGGCCCGCCCATGGCCCAAAGCTGGTCATAACCGCCCAGTGCGGGGATCACCTCGCCTTCGTCGAGTTCCACGGCGTCCCAAGCAATGCCGTCCTCGGCGAGGAACTCGCGGAAGATGGCCGGATGCTCGACGGCCACATGTTGGAATACGAGAATGCGCATGCCCTGCCCTTCTCTATTTCGAGGCGCGGAGATTGCCATCGCACCGTCATGCCGGCAATGGTCGGGACCTCACCGCCGCGTCATCGCAATCAGCGCCAGGCGGCTTTCGGGTTGTTCAGCACCGCGGGCGTCAGTGCCAGGCAATAGCTGCCGGCTTGCCAAATCGCACGGCAAGCAGCCCCGGCTTGCGTCGCGGTCAAGCCGACGACAATCGCGCGATAGGATTTCACGCCTTCATATTGCCGGGCGACGATCGCGGGGCGTCCGGCACGCAAGTTTGCCGGCAGCAATTTCATCGTCTTGGCGAGCAAGGCGCGCGTCGGCGTCTGCTGCGGATAACCACCGAAGACGATGGCCCACCCCGGCAGCCGCCCTGCGACCTCGCCGTCGGGCTGGAGCGACCAGCCGGGCGCGCATTCCTCGTCGGAGAGCTGCCGGGGCGCAGCGCCCAGAACGGTATGTGCCATCTGGTTGAGGGTGACGGGATCCTCTTCCGGTTCGACCGCGAAGCCGGCATCCAGAAGATCGGTCATCTGGCGATAACGCTGATCGCTGGTAAGGCCGCCCAAGACCACGCCGATCACGCGGCGCCCGTCGCGCTCGGCCGAGGCCACGAGGTTGTAGCCTGAGCCGCAGGTGAAACCGGTCTTCAACCCGTCCGCGCCGCGGTAGATATCGAGGATGGCGTTGATCGTCGGCAGATTGGCGCCCAGATGGCTGACGCCGCGGGCGGAGAAGAAGCGATAATACTGGGGAAAATCGCGGACCAGCGACAAGGCCAATAGCGCCATGTCGCGGGCGGTCGTCGTTTGCTCCGGGTCCGGCAGGCCGCTGGCGTTGCGAAAGACGCTGCCGGTCATGCCGAGCCGCCGGGCCGTCGTCGTCATGCGCGCGGCAAAGGCCGTCTCGTCGTCGCCGATGCGCTCGGCCAGCGCCACTACCGCATCGTTGGCCGAACGTGTGATCGTGGCCAGGATCGCCTGCTCCACGGCGATCTTTTCGCCTTTGGCAAGACCGAGTTCGGTCGGCGGCATGGACGCCGCATAGGCCGAGACGGTCAGCTTGTCTTCGAGCTTCAACCGGCCGGCCGCAAGTTCCTCGAAGACGACATAGAGAGCCATCAGTTTGGCCAGCGAGGCCGGACGCCACGGCGCGGTCGACTGGCTGGATTTGAGGACAGCAGCGGTTGCGGCGTCGACGACGATCGAGGCGCTGGGCGCGCTGTTCGGCGCGCCGGCGGCCGGAGAAAATGGCACGGCCGCGATCAACAGGCCGAGGATGCCATGATGCCAGCGCCGCAGACGCCGCATCAAAGCGCCGGGCGCTTGCCGATCCAGGGTCGGGCCGCCTCGATCTGACTTGCCAGGCGGAACAGGACCGCCTCATTGCCGAGATCGGCGCCGATCTGAACCCCGATCGGCAACCCGTCATCCGTCCAATGGAGCGGCAGCGAGGCCGCGGGCCCGCCGCTCGAATTGAACTGCGGCGTGAAGCAGACATAGTCGAACAGCATCGTGAAGTATGCGTCGAGACTTTCACCCATCATATCGAACGTGCCAAGCGGCGGCGGCGGCCCCGCGACCACCGGCGACAGCAGCACGTCGTAGCGTTGAAAGAATGCGCCGTAGCGCCGGCCGATGCGGTGCACCGCCAGAATCGCCGCCGCGTAGTCGGCGGCAGTGCGCCGCCGCCCGTCCTCCGCCCAAAGTGCCGTGATGTTCTCGACCTCGCCGATTTTCAGTCCCGTGCGGCCGAGGGCGCGCAATCGATAGCCGATGGCGGCGGCAACATTGGCGCCGATGATGACGCGTAGCGCCACCAGTGCCGCCTCGGTATCGATGGTCGGGGCCGCCTCCTCCACCCGATGGCCGAGATCGGCCACAAGCTTCGCCGTTTCTTCGGTGGCTTTCCGGCAAACCTCGGCGACGGGAAGGCCGGCGGGATGGCGGGTGGTAAGGCCAATGCGCAGACGGCCGGGATCGGCGCCCACTTCTTCTATGAAGGGTCGCGCCGGCGGCGGGGCCCAATAGGGATCCCCCGGCGCCGGGCCGCTCGTGGCGTCGAGAAGGGCCGCCGCATCGCGCACGCTGCGCGTCACCGCGTGGCCGCAGGCAAGCCCGCTCCACCCTTCGCCCACATCGGGTCCGGCGGGATTTCGCCCCCGCGTGGGTTTAAGGCCGAACAGGCCGCAGTGGGCGGCCGGTATCCGCACGGAACCCCCGCCGTCGGTGGCATGGGCGGCCGGCACCATGCGCGATGCCACCGCCGCCGACGCGCCGCCGCTCGATCCGCCGGCGCTGTGGGTCGGTTTCCAGGGATTGCGCGTCGGCCCGAAGCGAACCGGCTCGGTCGTGCAGTTGAGGCCGAACTCCGGCGTATTGCTGCGCCCGACGATGACAACGCCCGCGGCTTTCAGCCGTTCGGTCAGGGTGCCATCGCTATCGGGGACATAGCCGTCGAACAGACGGCTGCCGTTCGACACCGGCACGCCTGCATAGGGTTGATAGAGATCTTTCAGCAAATAGGGCGCGCCGGACAGGGGTCCGGCGGGCAGCCCGCGGTCGATCTGGTGGTGTGCCGCCTCGTCCATGCGTTGGACGACGGCATTTATCTTGGGATTCCAGCGCTCGATGCGCTCGATGGCAGCCGCCAGCACCTCGCCGGCCGTGACGGCCCGCCGGGCGATCAGCTGGGCCAGCCCCATCATGTCGTAGCCTTCATAGTCGCGAAATGACATGGTCGACCTCTCCAAGGCATCGAGCCTAGCCCGGATTTGTCATAGCGACCACGACAGCCTTGCCGGGTCCTGGGACGGCTGAGCGGCAAACTGTTAGGCTCGTCTCCGTAGGTCGAGGATGGGGAAGACGCGCTCCCATGGCGGTTCTCGAAGATTCATCAGCCAACGAATCCCAGCCCTGTGGACAGCCGACCAGGGCCGCGCGCGCCGCCGCTTTCCAATTCCTGTGCCGGGCCTTGTCGGCGAGGGGCGCCGGGCCGCTGGCCTTGCCCGAGGATGGCGAACTCGATTGGGTGGCACTCGTCGAGCAGGCAAGCCGAGAGCGGGTGGTGACGACCCTCCATCTTGCCTTGGCCGAACCCGGCTGGCCGTCGGCAGCGCCGGCCGATTTGCGCGACTATCTGACCCTGGTGCATGAGGCCAATGCCACCCAGAATAGGGCCATTCGCCAGCAGGCGAAGGACAT
>JBGPNG010000141.1:0-5399 GCA_041487395.1 Dongiaceae bacterium | reverse complement strand
CGCCTGCAGAAGCCCGGCGTCGTCGTCGGAGAGGGTACAGAGGGTGGAGAGGCCGTCGTCGGTGGTGGTGGTAGCACCGCTGAGGTAATGCCTCTCAGGCCGAGCGGCTGGCGTTTCCATTGTTGCCAGCTGGCGGCCTGCAAAAATGCGATGGGCCGGTCCTATGAGGCCGGCCCGTTTTCTTTCTCCCTCCCCGGCAACGGCGTCGATCCTCCGGCAAGGTCAGCGGCAGTCTTCGGCGAGCGGCTCCGGAGGTTGGTGGGAGCCTGACGGGCTCACGCTCCTCGCCGTCGGGACGGATTACATTCGAACGTGATTAGAGCGTTCCTGTTTTGAGAAACCCTATGGCCAAAAACCACACCTATATTCTCGGAATCAATGCGTTCGACCATGACGCCAGCGCGTGCCTCCTGCGCGATGGTAAGATTGCGTTCGCAATCGCCAAAGAGCGGATCACGCGCAAGAAGCACGACACGGGCTTCTATCAGGAGGTCGTCGACTACTGTCTGCGTGCCGAGGGCATTTCGATGGAGGATGTGGATCTCGTGGTCCGCAATTGCTACGTCCTGCCCATCGACGACCTGGAGAGGCGTCTCACATACCAAGACGTGCCCGAGTGTTTCGCCATCAAAGAGCGAAAGCAGGCGGAAACAAATCCAATCTTCCGTTCCAGGTCCAACAAGGTGGTGGAAGTCTCGCATCACCTAGCCCACGCATACAGTGCGTTCGCTGTCTGCCCCTTCGAGGACGGGGTCGTCATGGTGGTCGACGGGGTGGGCAATTACAGCTCGGATGTCACCGAAGAAGGTCAGCTGACGGACAGCGTCAATCCGCTCGCTCGCGAATCGGAGAGCTACTACAAGTTTGACGGCTCAAGACTGGAGGCGGTGGAAAAGGTTTGGCTGCAGCCGACCCGCGGATTTCTCAGCGATGAGTTCTTCAACATGAGGGGCCTTGGCGCGCTGTACAGCCGGGTCTCGAGCTATATCTTCGCGGACTGGAACAAGTGCGGCGAGGTGATGGGTCTCGCCCCTTACGGAAGTCCCGATCAGGTAAAATCGCTGATCGAACTCAACGATGGCGTGTTGGACGTTCCCGATTGGACGGAGAATTTCAATCATCCCTTCTTGCCGGAAAGCACGGAAAAATGGGAAGTCAGCCCGTCCATGCAGCATTGGAAGGATCTCGCTTGGCGGGTTCAGGATGACACGGAGCGGGTGCTCCTGGACCGCGCCATCCGGCTGCGTGAAGCAACCGGTGCCAAGAACCTATGCATTGCCGGCGGCGTGGGGCTGAATTGTGTGGCCAACGGCCGGATCGTGCGGGAAGCAGGCTACGACAACGTATGGATTCAGCCGGCGGCAGGCGACGACGGAATCGCGATCGGCTGTGCGTATTACGGCCATCTGGCGATTCAGAAAAACCCGCGCAGCTTCGTCATGAACCACGCCTATCTCGGCAGCGAATACAACGACCAAGATGCGGAAGCCGTCACGAACAAATGGCTGGTTCGCCGCGAGACACTCGACACGCCCGGCGAGGACATCTGCAGCGCAACCGCTCGAGTGCTGGCGCAAGGCCATGTGGTCGGCTGGTTTCAGGGCCGCTCCGAATTCGGCCCCCGCGCGCTCGGCAATCGCAGCATCCTGGCCGATCCGCGCAAGGCAGCGATGAAAGATCAGCTGAACTTGCGGGTGAAGCACAGGCAATCGTTCCGGCCGTTCGCGCCGATCGTTCTCGCCGAAAGGGCAAATGAGATTTTTGAAGGTGACGAAGACTCCCCCTTCATGCTGCTTGCCAAACGCGTCCGCCCGGAATGGAGAGAGAAGATTCCGGCCATCGTCCACGTTGACGGCACGGCACGGGTGCAAACGGTTCGGCGCGAGCACAATGCGCGCCTCTATCGGCTGCTCAAGGAGTTCGAAACTCTTACCGGCGTTCCCGTGCTGCTAAACACGTCGTTCAACGTAAAGGGCGAGCCCATCGTTGAGGCGCCGCGTGACGCCATGAAGTGCTTCCTTTCCACCGGCATCGACTATCTGGCCTTGCAGGACCTGTTGATCGCCAAGGGCCCGTTCTACAGAGCGCTTTATCCGATCAGTAAGTGGTGTTCCGACGTGGCCTTGATGATCCGGGTCGGCGTGGGGGCTGAGCTGCCGGACGGGCAGGGGAGCTGATCGATCACCGCTTCGCGCCAGGACGCGCCCACCGTGCGAAGATGGCCCGTAGGCCCTGGCATCCAGGTGGACTTCGCCCATCTATAGGTCATGAAAGTCTCCATACGCGACAAAGCGATCTCCGTACCGGCGGAATGGGCGGCGCAGCGGGCGATCTGGACCGCATGGCCAGCCGACGTCGATGAATGGAACGGCGACCTTGAGACGCCGCGCCGCGACGTGGCGGCGATGGTGCGCGCGCTTGGCGAAGGCAACAATGTCCGGCTATTGGTGAACGGTGCCGAGGCCGAGGCCTCCGCCCGCGCGGGCCTCGGCCACGCCGCCGACATCGTTCCGGCGAGCTATGGCGACATCTGGCTGCGCGACACGGGTCCCATCTTTGCGCGGACCCCCGAAGGCGCGATCGCTCTCAGATTCAAGACCAACGGCTGGGGCGGCAAGTTCGACCTCCCCGATGACGCGCGCGTGGGCGACGACATCGCTCGCCTCGCCGGTACGCCCATCCGCAGTTTCGACTTCGTGCTTGAAGGCGGCGCGGTGGAGCATGACGGTCAAGGCACTTTTCTGACGACGCGTCAGACGCTGCTGAACCCCAATCGCAACGGCTGGACCAAGGAGGACGCGGAAGCAGCGCTCGGCCAAGCCTTTGGCGCAAAGAAAGTCATCTGGCTCGACGAAGGCCTCATCAACGACCACACCGACGGGCATATCGACAGCATCGCCCGCTTCGTAGGCGCGGCCCGAATCGTCTGCCAATCCCCCGCCGGTGCCGATGATCCGAACGCGGAAACCCTGAACGAGATCGTGGCCAAGCTCGAAACCGCGACGGACGCGGCCGGCCGCAAGCTTGACGTCGTTCGCATCCCCGGCGTCGGTCTGTATCGCGACGCCTCGGGCGAGATCGCGCCTGCCACCCATATGAACTTCGTCATCGCCAACGGCGTCGTGGTCGTGCCCGTATATGGAACGCGCAGCGAAGGTCCGGCGCTCGAAGCCTTGCGAGGCGTGTTTCCCGACCGCAAGGTCGTGGGCGTGTCGTCGCGCGGCCTTCTAGGGCATGGCTTAGCCGGCGGCGGGTCGTTTCATTGCATCACCCAGCAGGAACCAGCGTGATGCCGAAGCGCACGATCACCGTCGCGGCCCTGCAGGCGGCCTATGGCCCCGACATGCAGGCCAACATCGCCAAGACCGAAGCCTTGGTCCGCGAGGCGGCGAAGCGCGGCGCGCAAGTGATCCTGCCGTCGGAGTTGTTCCAGAGCATCTACTTCCCCACGCAGCAGAACCCGAAATGGTTTGCAACGGCCCACCCCGCCCGCGAGCACCCTTCCGTGCTGGCGCTGCAGAAGCTGGCGAGGGAGCTGAAGGTGGTCGTTCCCATCTCCTTCTTCGAGAAGGACGGCCCGCGCTATTACAACAGCGTGGCGGTGGCCGACGCCGACGGCGAAATCGTCGGGCTCTACCGCAAAAGCCACATCCCCGACGGCCCCGGCTATCAGGAAAAATACTATTTCCGCCCCGGCGACACGGGCTTCAAGGCCTGGAAGACGAAGCACGGCACCATCGGCGTCGGCATATGCTGGGACCAGTGGTACCCCGAAGCGGCACGCGCCATGGTGCTGGAAGGGGCCGAGGTGCTGTTCTACCCCACCTCCATCGGCTCGGAGCCCCAAGATCCCAAGCTCGATACCCACAAACAATGGCAGCGCGCGATGCAGGGGCACGCGGTCGCCAACGCCGTGCCGGTGGTCGCCGCGAACCGCGTCGGCGTCGAGGAGAACGACGGCGCGACGCAAAGCTATTACGGCCATTCCTTCATCGCCGATCACAAGGGCGAGCTGGTCGCGAGCTTCGGCGAGAAGGACGAGGGCGTGCTGGTCCACAGTTTCGATGTGGCCGAGATCGAACGCTACCGCGCCGATTGGGGTTTTTTCCGCGACCGCCGCCCCGACCTCTACGCCAAAAGCATCGTCTGATTTGGAGCTGTTGGCGAGGCAAGGCCAGTCCACCAGTCGAAAAGCGGCAAAACCTTGGAGGGGCTTGAAATAACGCGAATAGGGGTGGCTCAGGAAACTTTCCGGCCGCGCAGGCCTGTGGCAATATAGGGCGTTGAGTCCTGTGACCTCTCGAGCCGTCGTTCTTTCGGCGGCGGAGCATGCCATGACCCGAACCAGCCGTCTTGCGCTCGCTTTGTGGTGCGCAGCGTTGATGAGCACGCCTGCCTTGGCAGCCGAGCCCGACGGGCCTGCTACGTTGATCACCGGCATCGAGGCCGTCCGCATCGCCGTCGAGGATCGCCTGTCCGCCAAGCTAGCCGCGGTCACTGGTGTAAAGAAGGACCAGCAAGGGGCGCTCGTCGAGTTTTACTCGGTGCCTGATCAGCATCCGCTCTGGGTCGACGAGAACGGCCTGACCGAGCGGGGCAAGTCCGTCATGGAGGAGATCGCCAAGGCCGACGAATACGGCCTGCGGCCCACGGACTACAGCCTTCCGAAGCCCGGCAGCTTCAACCCCCATGACGCCTCCGCCACGGGCTGGCTCGCCGACACCGAGATCAAGCTCAGCTTCGCCGTGCTCAGCTATACGCGCGACGCGCGCGGCGGCCGGGTCGACCCCTCGCGGCTGTCGGACAATCTCGATCCGACCCTTGCCTTGCCCGATCCGCTCGAGGTGTTGGAATCAATCGCCATCCGCTCCGATCCCGCAGCCTATCTGCGCAGCTTCGAGCCGGATCAGCCGCAATTCGAGGCGCTGCGCCACATGCTGATCGGGCTTAAGGGCGCGGGCGGCGGCAGCAACAAGGCCGCCGCGAGCAGCGGCAAAGTCAGGACGATTCTCATCAACATGGAGCGTTGGCGCTGGTTGCCGCACGACCTCGGGCCCTTTTACGTCAACGTCAACGTGCCTGAGTTCATGCTGCGCGTGGTGGGCGAAGGCAAGGTTGTCCATTCTACCCGCGTCGTGGTGGGCAAGCCCGACAAACAGACGCCGATCTTCAGCCAGGACATGCAGGAGATCGTCTTCAATCCCTATTGGAATGTGCCCAACTCCATCAAGACCGAGGAGCTGATGCCTTACCTGACGCAAGGCGGCGGCTGGTTCGCTGGCGGATGGGACATTTCGGTTCTCCAAAACCACAATCTGCATATTAACCGTGGCGGCCACGAGGTTGATCCTGCCTCGATCGACTGGCAGCGCACCGACATCCGAAGCCTCGACATCTAT
>JBGPNG010000140.1:0-5418 GCA_041487395.1 Dongiaceae bacterium | reverse complement strand
GGGGCGCGCGTCCTGCGTAGCGACGTGATCCGCAAGCGCATGATGGGGGTCCCGCCGGAAACACGCCTGCCGCCCGACGCCTATACGGCTGCCGCGAACCGTTCCGTCTATGCCGCCTTGCTGGAGGGGGCGAAGCGGCTCGCTGCAAATGGACAATCCGTCGTCCTGGATGCCGTCTTCGCCAGGCGCGAGGAGCGAGATGCAGCTGCGGCCTTGGCCATGGACGCCGCCATTCGGTTCCGTGGCATTTGGCTCGATGCGCCCGCGGAGGTCTTGGAGGCGCGTGTCCAAGCCAGGTCGCGCGATGCCTCCGACGCGACGGCCGAGGTCATTCGCCGGCAGCTTCGCAACATCGAAAAGCCCACCGATTGGTCCGCCCTCGATGCGGCTGGGCCATCGGCACAAATCCTCGCCGGCACGCGCAAGATTCTATCCCCCGACGCGGCTCCTCCGGATCGTCGATAGGCCTGCTAGACGCGCTCCCACAGCCCGGTCTCTTCGTCGAGCCGGAAGTCCCCGCGAGAAACGAAGCCGACGAGCTGTCCGCCTTCGACTATAGGCACGTGCCGGAAACCGCCATCCAGCATCAATCGCAAGGCGTCGATTGCGGTTTCACCCGGCGACATGGCATCGGGCTTTCGTGTCATGACGTCGGCCAAGGTCGTCGTCCTGGCATCCCTGCCTTCGGCAACGACGCGACAGACCGCATCGCGGTTGGCGAAAATGCCAAGCAATCGCCCGTCCGCCTGCGTTACCAGCACCACACCGACTCGGCGCTTCTGCATCCTCTGGCAGGCGTGCTGGACCGCCATTTCCGGCGGAAGGATGAGCGGGTTCTGGTCGCGGATAGTGCCCGAAATACGCGTAGTGGCGATGATCGGCACCCTTTGCTTCGGAATCTGACGACGGGGCAATCGAGTGAAACCAACGCTCGCAGGTCCGCGCCGGCGTTGATGCATGTCAATTCCCGCCGGTTGCGTGCGGGCGCATCGGTCTTCTACGCCGCGGCCAAGGCGACCATGATCGTTACGTGGTTTCCGCCAAGGATGCAGTCGGCCCAGCACGGGCCACCGGCCACCCTCGTTCCGCTCATGGCTGGTTCTTAGGGCGAGACCCATCTGGCCCGGAGCCACGCTGCTCGGCCGCCTCCCCCGCTTTGATGTCACTCAGCAACGCAATGTACTGGCGGTTGGTCGGCCTCTCGAACAGCGGGTCGACAGGAAGGACTGATGCGCTCCTGTCGAGATCTGCCCACTCGGTGGCGCCAAGCGCACGTTCAGCTGCAGGATAGAACTCCGACTCCTCGCGGCGAATGTGGTCGCGCTGCGTGCTCAGGAATCTGCGGACCAAACTGATAAACCAGTCGCGGGGCACCGTCGCATCCTGTAGGACTTGCTCGACCGCGGCGGCGACCCGGCGCAGCGATGCCGAGAGTTCTCGATGCTCCGCTACCAAGTCAATGGATGGGGTGGCGGCTACTGGTTCCTTATTCCGAAGTCGAGCGAGAACCCTATCTTCGAGGGGGTGGTGATGAAGATCGGGGTAGTCGAGGCAGTACTGCACGATTCGCTGCACAATGTCCCAGTCGGCCTTGTCGCCACGTTCCATCGCGATGACCTGGCGCTCCAGGGCCGTCAAGAGGCGTGAAAGGTTGGCATGGTCCTGCCGCAACCTTCGCATAGTCTCCGACATGGCTCTGCTCCTTTCTCTCCGAGCAGCCCTCCCCCGGCGGCTGGAAATCGCGGGAAGATCGCACCTTAAAACCCAAAGACCCGACCGTTTGTCTCAGCGACTCAATCCACGGCGCGGCGCCACTGGCAACAGGTCGAATGCAAGATGACTAGACTCTCCGCGGTCGCGCTTTGACTTGAATCAACGACCGTGTCGACGCCAACGGACGCAACCGCCGCATTATTGTGGAGGTGAGGGAGCCGCCAGCAGGCGAAGCAGCCCGGAACCGAGTTCCGAGTGAACTTTCCGGCGAAGCCGACAGCTGGCGGTTGCCGGATTGAGACCGTCCCGGACCATAATCTGAGCCCCAAGACTCGTTCGGCCATGGGCGGAGCCCGTCGCTCCGCTTAGGGCCGGGCGCAAGACTATAGTTTCGGCATGATTGAATCGGGGTCGCCGACCCGTTGCGCCGTGGCCGGTGGCTGGCTCTCCACTTGACATGGGTCAATGCCGATAGAGCCGTCGGCGCCGACTGTTTTCAACGTGATGCGGCGAAGCGCCGCTGCAGCGGTATGGAGATGAGAGACCATGATTCCCAGGCAAATGTCGGAGATCGTTCGCAACCAGAATCCGCTGATCTTCCCGGAAACTGCGATAGTGCAGCAAGCCTGCCGGTCGATGCGCGATCGGCGTGTAGGCGCGGTCCTTGTGACCGGCGTCTCTGGCGATCTCGTTGGAATTTTCACCGGCCGCGATGCCGTGTGCCGCGTTCTCGCGGAAGGGCTGAACCCGACCCTGACCACGCTCGCGGACGTGATGACCCGCAGGCCCGATGTGATGCCGCCGGGAAAGAACGCGATCGATGCTCTCAGGATGATGCAGGACGGCGGTTATCGGCATGTGCCGGTGGTCGAGGGTAGCAAGATTGTCGGCATCGTATCGCGCGGTGATTTTCGAGGTCTGGAGCAGGCGCGCCTGGACGAGGAGACGGGCCTATGGGAACGCATATGAAGGCTGGCGCCGGCTTGATTCCTGCGAACGCCGGAGGCGGTCCGGCCACGGT
Source organism: Dongiaceae bacterium (assembly GCA_041487395.1). GTDB lineage: Bacteria > Pseudomonadota > Alphaproteobacteria > Dongiales > Dongiaceae > DASXQK01. Next base: position 2,684 of record JBGPNG010000140.1, on the reverse strand, counting down.
GGGCGCCTTGCGCGCATCTGAGGTCAAGCCGGACGTCACGGCGGCGGTCGGACGCAATGCTCTCGGGTCCGCGCCGACGGTCGTCGAGCCAAGACTCGCGCCACGCAGCCTGGACCGGCTGCTGCAGTCCATGCTGGGCCGCCTCACCCTCGGCGTGTCGCCGGCCAGTGTCGGTTTGGCCTACTTCGATTGGGCGCTGCACATGGCGCTCGCGCCCGGCAAGCAGCATGAGTTGACGGAAAAGGCGCTGCGCAAGACCGTGCGCTTTCTGCTTCATGCCGCCCAGGTCGCGCGCGAGGGGAACGCGGTCGCGCCTTGCATCGAACCTTTGCTGCAGGATCGGCGCTTCCTCGATCCCGAATGGCGCCAAGCTCCCTTCAGCCTCGTCTATCAATGGTTCCTGCTCGGGCAGCAGTGGCTGCACAACGCCACCAGCGAGGTGAGCGGCGTATCGCATCACCACGAGCAAGTCGTCTCCTTCCTAAGCCGGCAGTTGCTCGATGCGGTCTCGCCTTCGAATTTCATCGCCACCAATCCGGTGCTCCTGCGCCGGACCATGGAAACCGGCGGAGCCAATCTGGGCCAGGGCTTCCTCAACTGGCTGCAGGACTGGGAGCGGGCGATTGCCGGACGGCCGGCGGTCGGCAGCGAAGCCTATCGTCCGGGTCGGGAAGTCGCGGTCACACCTGGGGAGGTGATCTGTCACAATCAACTCATGGAGCTGATCCAGTACAAGCCGACGACGGAGCAGGTGCAGGCCGAGCCGATCCTGATTCTGCCGGCCTGGATCATGAAGTACTACATCCTGGACCTTTCGCCCCACAACTCCCTGGTCAAGTATCTCGTCGATCGGGGCCACACCGTATTCATGATTTCCTGGCACAATCCGGGCGTCGACGATCGCGATCTGGCGATCGCCGACTACGTTCAGCTCGGCCCCCTTGAGGCGATGCGGGTTATCTCCGCCGTCGTGCCGAACCGCAAGATCAATGCGGTCGGCTATTGCCTGGGCGGTACTTTGCTGGCGATCACCGCCGCCCTGCTCTCGCGCAACGGCGACAATCCCCTCGGCAGCCTGACCTTGCTTGCCGCCCAGACCGATTTCAGCGAAGCCGGCGAGTTAACGCTGTTCATCGACGAGAGCCAAATCACCTATCTCGAGAACCTGATGTGGGACCAGGGTTACCTGGATACCAGACAGATGGCGGGCGCCTTTCAGCTCCTGCGCTCGAATGACCTCATCTGGTCGCGCCTCGTAAGAGGCTATCTGATGGGCGAGCGAGACACCATGAACGACCTCATGGCGTGGAACGCCGATGCCACGCGCATGCCCTATCGGATGCATGCCGAGTACCTGCGGCGCCTGTTCCTCGACAACGACCTCGTGGAGGGACGATACGAAATGCTGGGCCGCAAGCTCGCGCTCTCCGATATCCACTTGCCGATCTTCGCCGTGGGCGCGGAGGCGGACCACGTCGCACCCTGGCGCTCGATCTACAAGATCAATCTTCAGGTGGATGCCGAGGTCACGTTCCTGCTGACCAGCGGCGGCCATAATGCCGGCATCATCAGTGAGCCCGGCCACGCCGGCAGACGCTATCGCATTGCCCGGCGGGCAAGGGGCGATATGTATGTCGATCCCGACAGCTGGCTCGCGATGACTCCTGCGGTCGACGGCTCCTGGTGGCCGGCCTGGGCCGATTGGCTGGAACAAGCCGCGGGGGGCAGGGTCGCGCCGCCATCCATGGGGGCACCCGCAAAGGGTCTTCCGCCCCTAGAGCCGGCGCCCGGCCGTTACGTCCTGCAGCCGTGATTGGGCATTCAGCAGCTTTCCCCGCCATCGCGATAAGTCAATCGGGTGCATGCTATTGACTTGGATCAGTGATAAGCCCCGCCGGCTCGAGGCATCGGTTGCCCTCGCTTTCCAGACCAGGGATTTCTCATGCGGCGAATCTTGGTTGCCACCGACGGATCCGATGGCACCGACCGCGCCGTCGACGCGGCTGCCCGCCTCGCAGCCGCGCTCCACGTCGAGCTGTGGATTGTAAACGTAATGGATGGGGATACGGGCGAAGAACTGAGCAAGATTACGCAGGTGGAGAGAAGCTCCATAGGCGATGTGCTCGACGCCTTTTCGGACCAAATCCTGGTCAAGGCGAATACGCGATCTCACAGCCTGGGCGTTCCCGAGGTCCACCCCAGATCTCGATCTGGTGATTTTGCCCAGGCAATCTTGGAAACCGCTCGCGAAATCAATGCGGATGCGATTTTCGCCGGCAAGCGCAGCCGCGAACGTTTGACGGGTGCCCTGCTAGGAAGCGTATCGCAGAAGCTCGCAAGCTTGGCGCCTTGCATGGTGGTCATCGTTCCCTGAGGCCCCTGTCGCCCCGGTTGCGCCGGGCACGCCTTCCAAAGCAGCCGATGGCCCAGAGGCTGCAAAGGCTCAGTCGGGGAGAGCGCGCTCGAAACGCAATCCCTAGTCTGCTTGTGGCTACAATTGGGCAAACGCAGGCGATGCGGCATCAGTTCGACATTGGTCCTCAGCGGACGCTCGGGGTTGACCCAGATCAAGGTCGGCTCTCGACGATCGATTACGGATTGAGCAATGAACTCGAACCTCGGCGCCATGGTCAGTCCGCCTCCATCCGGTAAGTCACCCTGAGGTCGAATCGGACGACTGTGCT